>CAYWNG010000004.1:2245-30298 GCA_964458685.1 uncultured Pirellulaceae bacterium | reverse complement strand
ATCGTTACTGGCCGCCTCGCTGGCTGGCGCTGGAGCTACGGCGCTAAACGTGATCAGCAATCATGTGTCGACCGATGTTCGCGATTCGATTGTTTCAACTTTCGGCGAACTTGCTCAAGCTGCCGATGGGACAGTTGTAGGAGTCACCGCGGCAAATCTCCTGCTGAACTCCACCAATACTTCCATAATCAACTCCGAAGTTATTGCCGTCTCTGCGGCAGTTTCAGGATCGCTCGTCGCCGGAGCTGGATCCATCGGTGTAGCTTTGGCCGAAAATCGTATTGGCGATAGCAGCGCAGCCTCTGGAAGTAACACACACGGCACCTACGCTACAATCTCGGGAAGCAATGTTTCAACCACGGGCGATACACAACTTCAAGCCACAAGTTCAGAACAGCTTCGAACCGTCTCCGCGGCGGGAAGCATCGCAGTAGCCATTGGTGTCGGAGCGGCAGGCTCGGCAACTGGAACAAGCAGCCTAGCAAAGATCTCGGGCGATACTCACGCTTCCATTTTCAATTCAACCGTCGTTGCAGGCGGTGATCTGACTGTGAATGCAACCTCGACAGCCAAGATCATCGAAGCCACAGCCATCGGTGCATCGGTGGCAATTGCTACCGGTGCGCTAAGCGTGGCAGTCACTCTGGTTGAGAATACGATCGACTACGACGTGAAGGCTTGGGTTTCAGGAACATCCAGCCAGCACGTTTCATCGCTCGGCGACATCAGCATTCAAGCGGATGCCACGGAATCATCGATCAAGAATGTTCGGGGCGTTACAGCCTCGCTTTCGGCTGGTCTCCACACTGCCAGCGCCGGAGGCATGTCGCTGATCAATACCATCGACAACAGGGTCGCCGCGAGCGTTCTAGGCGCTATTTCCGTCGATGCAGGAGGAAATCTAACAGTCAAATCCAATGAAGCGTCGGAGATCGAAGCCGATGCGGCTGGTGTAACTGTTGCGATTAGCCTTGGTGCAGCAGTTGGTGTTGCAACAATCGAAAACACCATTTCAAGTCAGATCTCTACTACGGTAACAAATGCATCGTTGTCCGGAGCCGATATCGATTTAATTGCGACTAGCCAAGCCGAGCTGACCAAGACGCGGACTGTTGGTGTTGCAGCCTCGTTAGTAGGAGTTACCACCAATCTCGCGAAGGCAGAGCTGAAGACCAAAGTAGCTTCGATCGTTTCGGCAGCTACCATCGCTGCTAGTGAAGATCTAACCGTTCAAGCAAAATCAAACAACTACGCTCGCGCGGCTGCCGATGGAGGAGCGATTGGAGCCTTTGCAGCGGGTGTGATGGTCGCTCAAATCGAACAAGGCGGCTTAGTCGATGGCAATAACGATCCGACCCCCGAAGTCCGTGCCGAACTTGGAGATCAGTCGATCATTACGGCCAGCGGCGTAATCTTGGAAGCCAGTTCGACCGACGATCTTTTGGCATCCAGCATCTCAGCGACTGGCGGAATCGTCGCAATTAACGGCGCAGACTCACGAGTCACCAGCGATCAGTCGACATTGGCACGCATTGGCACATCCACCAACATTGTTGCCAACGCAATTAACATCAGCTCATTTGCAGACCAAAGCGCTGACTCCTCCGCCGACTCATTGACGATCGCTGCGGCGACTGGAGCTGGCGCTGCAACGACGAACCGAGTTTTGGGTGACACGAAGATTGTCATCGACGATAACGCTCAATTACGATCGAACGTATTCACTGCTAGTGCAGCAAACTCGATTTCCAAAACGGGCGATGTCGGGTCGAACAACATTCGTAGCGGTTCAATCGCCGCGGGTGCTTTGTTCGTCGTCACCAGCGATACGGATATTGGCACATCCGGAAACAACGCTACCTCTACGATCGACATTCAACCCGATGTGAAAATTGAAGTTGGCGGAAACAACGCGGCTCTGGGAGTCGTGCAACTTCAGGCAACGATGCGTGCCGATGCGGTCGATAGCGTGCGACTGGAAACAGCATCGGGATATTCGTTGACGACAGCTACTTCGGACCTCAGTTCGACCACGCGAGCTAACATCGATATTAGCGGAGCCACGCTGATCAATCGAAGTGGCGATATTGGTATCGCTACGCAAAGCGACATTGGCTTGCGACCCAGCAGTAATCTCTTCTCTGCCGCGCTGAATGCAGCGGCAGGTGCTGCCGCATCGGCGGTTTCAGAGATCGACAACACAATCACGATTGATAACTCGACCGTTCGGGGCGCTGAGGTTCGAATTCAGTCGGGTCGCGATAACTTCCAAGTCCCAAACTTGATGAGCAACTTTGCCAACATCGAAGTTACCACCGTATCGCTAGGACCGTCGATATCTGTCGGAGTGCCCAAGTCGGAGATCGACTTCACGAACTTCATCGACATTAACAATGGAACGTCAATTGAAGGATACAAAGATGTCCTCTTGATTTCAGAACGTAACGAAGAGATTCCAGCTCGCGCGAACACCGATGGCTTAGTGCTATCGCTTTCTGGCTTACCCTATGGATATCCGGTATCCAGTGCAGGGGAGAAGGTAACTCGCAACGCTAAGGTGGACGTTTCAGCAAACTCAAGTGTTACTGCTGGACTCTACAATCAATCGGTAATGCTGATTCGCAGCGTACCCATCGACAATCTCGATGTGAATAGGCTCTCGCTGAGCGATCCAAGTTTGGCTGGATCTGACCAAGATCCCGGACTCTTCCAAGCCAGTGATTACGCGTTCGCAGATTCTTTGGGTTTCGATCTCGATCCTCAAGTCCCCTATCATTATGCGCCGCTGAAGGTCGACCAGATTTCAATCGACATTACTATCGGCACCATCGTTCATGTTGTCAGTGGCTATAGCAGTGGCGGCATCCCTGGGCATTACTACAAATTCCGGCCGCTGGATGCACGCGGTAACTTGAGGACCGATCTGGAGACTGTGCCAATCGTTCTACAAACTCAGAACTACGCAGATACGAGCAATTGGTTGGATATCGGGACCTCACTACCGCCTGGTTACAACCCTAACGGCGATGATTTGCCAGTTTACGAAAGCAATTACACGGCGAATTTTGAGCAAGCGCTAAACAACAAGTTCTACTTGATTAAGAATCCCGACCTGCCCAGTCCATCACTCTCGTATCGTAACGTGGGTAACATGCTGATCGCGCAGCGTGAACTGATTCTCTCATGGATGGCCTCGCATTCGAACAACCAAGAGGCTGTTGCACGATACCAAGAACAGTTGAATCAAGTGGACCAAACGCTGACCGAGCTAGGTTTGGTTACCCTTGAGGACATGGGCAATGGTCAGAGCAAGATGATCATTACCGAAGAGCTGGACGCAATGTTTATCCAGTTGCCAGGCGTCTATGCTGCACCGGGTTCAGTTTTCGTGGAAGGATATGTAAGCGATGTGCAATTGTTGGGAGAGGTGAAAGCCCGTGAAGGCTCCAGCATCACCATTCACAATGCAAGTCCATTTGTTCCAATCGTTACCGACGCAATCATTCGCGACAATCGACGCGTTGCCGTCGTCGATCAAGAACTACGACAGTTCACTCCTGGAAACGTGTTTGTCAATTGGCAAGTCCAAGGTACGCCGGTTACCGGCGACGGATTCGGAACCGGAACCATTACGATTACCCACAATCCTTCGAATGGAAACTTTGACGTCGCCGGAATACCTGCGAATACGTTGAAGGATCTTTATATCGAAGGCTCGGTGGTCAATGAAAATGGTACTGTCAGCATCGCCAATCCGATTGGTACTATCAACGTGACCGGTGAAGTGCGTGGCTCCTCTGTGACCATCAATGCAGGTAAGAACTTCAACCTCAATACGGACGATTGGCTACACACCAATCGTGATCCGCGACAATACATCAACTACTTCCCGCTTCGCCAAAGTGTCTTTAATCAGGCGGGCACTACACGAGATCGACGTTTCGCCACTGCTTCCGCAGTGAATGTCCCAACATACCGGACCGTTCGCTTTTGGGGCTTCACCATTACCGTACAAGTGGCCGGAACCAGCACACTGCAAGACTCAATCAATCAGTCCCAATCGCAGATTGTCGCGCAGGGGGCTATTTCCGTTACCGCACGCTACTTGAACGTCAATGGTCTGATTCAGAGTGGTGTACAGACTATAACGGTGGGTGTGTCGGCTTCGTTTAACCCTGGAAGATCGACTTCGACGCTTACCGATGCCCAAAATCGTCCGCTGGCTGGAATCAGTTTCGGTAATCCTTCGGACAACATCGTTGACGTGCCAGTAAGTGGTTACTTTGATGCGGCGAATCGATCGATTGTGATCCATGACGTGCAACCATCGGGCGGTCGAGTCACGCTTGTCGGTGAACTACTCTCTACGGGCAACGGTAGAATCGTGGCCGCGTACGGGCACGCTAGTTTGAACATCGACAACAAGAGCAGATACAAGCTGGTGATGAATGAGATCGACCTCACTCATGATCGCGTGGGCGAGATAACCCTCGTGGACTCGAATCTACAAACTAAAACTATCTTCACTTATACTTCCAGCGGTGTTACCAAGGCTCATTACAAGGTGAACCCCAGCCAGCCGTTGCTGTCCGGGCCACGTGGTGAAGTTTCGGGGTTAAACTATGTGAAGATCGGTGAGAAGAACAACGCGACCGGAAGTGACCTTTACTTCCATCCTGGTGCAGACAATCAGATGACCGCGGCCCCCAATAGTGGCAACCTGTATTATGTGTGGGTTGAAGGTCAAGAGAAGACCAAAGTGGAAGTTCGCAAGTACGAAAAGCGAAGCTTCAATCTCTTTGGCGATAACGCGTTCGGCGACGTCTTAGTGCGAGACGGTAGTTTCAAGTGGCAGACTGTCAATTTCCGCGATGCAGTTCCGGTACTGGAGTCCGAGGTCGTCTACTCGCCTGCGCTCGAGAGTAATGGAGCTCCAAGTTCGAGCGATCCGCTGAACTACATCGTTGGGAACGCATACACGATCAAGTATAACCAGACGCCAGATCGCGACGTAACGCTTGTCCCTGGTCAAACTATCGTTCACTTGAAGCCTGGATTCCCCGCTGATCGCGGCGAGGCTGGCAAGTACTACCGTGTATTGCCGAATGTCACTACAGGTCTGGAGGTCGTACTTCCGGACGAAAACTACAACGACACCACACGTTGGGAGAAATTCGACTCCAATCCAGGATTGCTACAGCACACTGTCGAAAGCGACTACGAAAACTACAAGCAGACGGTGAAGCGCTGGACAACAGGTGGTGGTTGGCTTCGCAAGAAAACGATGCACACCGAGGTTACCACAATCTCAGGCGTTACCGACTACTACACTCATTCGCTTCGCGCGGACTTCCCAATTCAGATAGGTTTTGTTGGATCGTCATCAGCGACTTCGTCGGTGCAAATCAATAGTGTTGGCGACATTGTGCTTCAAGGCGATGTTGATGTGCCTTTGGGCTCGACCGTTCAAGTCAATTCGACCGACGGCAATGTCATTGGAGCGTCTACCGTTGGATTTTATGGAGCCACACCCAGTCTAACTGTAGCTGGTGACGTCAATATCAATGTGGAGACCGGTCTCCAGCCGCTGACCATTCAAGCAGGCGGTAAGGTCTATGTTGATGGCATCACTAACGCTACAAGCAACGGGGCCAGCAACGGTGCGTCGGGAGACGGACCAACCGGTAACGTCATTACAGTTCAGCAGATTGATGCCGGTGGCGATGTGTTCATCAATGCAGCCGACGGAATCATCGCTCAAGATGCCAATTCGTATATACGCGGTGACCATATCGAGTTGCGAACACTGCGAGGCGATATCGGCACTTCGACCTTGCCAATCAAGATCGATAGTCAATACAGCGGTGCCGGTGGCCTATCTGCTTACGCGGAAGGAAGTATTTACGTCGTCGAGACCAGCGGTAATCTGCAACTGATCTCCCCCGTTAGCTATAGCTCACAAGCGACTGGCGAGACGGATCGAGAAGGCATTGCTGTTCGTTCATTGACGGGCAGCGTTCAACTCACGACGATCAATGGCGACATCGTCGACGGAATCAAGGAGACTTTTGCGGCACCTACGCAAGCACAGATCGATGCCTTGAATGATCGTATGGCTTTGTTTGGAGCTAAAGCTCTAGAAGCGGCTCAAGCGACGATTCGCAATGAGGAAAATCGACAAACGGAAGCTTACCACAGCTATTGGTTGAATCAACGCAATGCTGCTCGCCAAACTCCAGCAGCTTCAACGTTGGCAATTGCTGCGATCGACTTTACGACCAACACCATCACGACAACTGGTGCTCATGGTTTGCAGAGTGGTGCAGAGTTGCAAGCAACCGCAGGGCAAATTGGCCTTACCAATGGCTTTACCTATTTCGCAGTCGTCGTTGACGCGACAAACATTCGTATTGCTCCCACGCGATTCGATGCTGCTATTGCTGCACCGAACGATCCAGTAAATCCAAATAGTGGGCGAATCATTGACTTGGTAGCTGGAGTTGACTTCAACGCTTCGCAGCTTAGCAGCGTTCGCCTAGATCGATTCAACTATACGGCTGACCCTGATTCGGTTGTAGGACCGATCGCAGGAATTCCCGATGCTTGGCGAGTCGGCTCGTACAATCCAGATTTCGTTTATGAGATGCCGCAAGCCGAACAGGACGCGATTATTGAAGCTCGAGTTCGGCAGGCTACTGAAGTCGCCAATCCAATTTCAGCCACGCTGCGACGTTTCCTTTATCCCGAGTCCTACATTTTTAGCTCGGCAACCACAGGTCAAAGCACAGAACTGCGCAACATATTGGCCGCCGAGATTCGCTTGAACGTGGTTGATACCAATGCGGCTGTGAATCCACCAACAGGACGAGTCGGCTCGCTCGCAGGAATTCAAACGCTACGGATGGAATTTGGTATCAACGGTGTTAATGGTCAAGCTTCGCTGCTATCTGAAGCTCAGAAGCAACTACTCGCCTCGGCAATCGTCGATGATGTGATCGGTCTCCGCTATGTGACCTATCGCTACTTGGGGAACGCAGCAACGCCTGCAGTTCCAGTTTCCTACAACTTCCAAGACCCATCACACGACTTCACCAATGCAAGTCTTTGGCAGCGAGTTGAGCCCGACTACATCACGTCAATTCAACAAGCGCCGTTCCAGATTCAAACCGGCGAGACTGTCTTGGTCGAATACAACAAGTCCAGCTATGGTTGGTATAGGTTCGTTGGGACAAATCGAACAGTAACATTGGAAACGCAGAACTTCGCGGACACCAACTTGTGGCAGCCTTTGGTCGCCGATCACGAAACTGCCGACACTCAATTGCTCGACGGCGAACCACTGAACACAGTCAAGACAGTCAACCTGTTCTTTGGTAATCTAGTCTCGGATACCACAACGGTGGATCGATTGACGATTCAAGTTGTTGACGATGTGAACATTCAGTTGATCGACGAAGGTTCGTTATTGACGTTAGCTGATGGAGATATTGCCATCCAGGCAGATGGAGACCTTCGGTTGAGCGATGTACAAACGCCTGGAAATGTGCGACTATCATCTTCTGGCAACATGTATGATCTGGGCTTCGGCAACGCAGCAGTCATGGCGTTGGGGACTGTGAACCTAGAAGGTCAAGTTGTTCAAAGCATCACAGTTGGACAACCCTTGCGAGTTCTCGTGGGACCGAGCGGATCGCTAAGCGGTTCTAGCTCGGGCAACTTCAACGTTGCTCAAGGCCATGGAACATTTTCCATCGACGGACAATCCAATAGCTTTGGAAATCTTGTCGTACCACGAGCCTTTGCGGGCGGAACGTTAAGTCTTGATGTTACAGGCGGCAATTTGACGATCGGCAAGCTGGAGTCGAGTACTGGGTTCGATCTGTCTGCAACTGGTTCGATCCTTGATGGTGATGCAACGTCGGTTCAAGAAGAATGGAACCTCTACGGTCCGATAGCTTCGATTACTTCCGGTGGCACCATCGGCGTTAATGGCAATGCGATCGACCTGAGACTGTCCGGAAACCTGGATGCTACAGCTCCCGGCAGTGTGTTTCTAAAAAGTGAACTTCCACTGTCGCTCAACAACCTTAACAGCGGCGGAAGCAATGTTCAGATCGATGTTACCGGAAGTCTTAGTGTGGGTCGCTTGATCGCCAACGACGCGACAACTCAGATTACGACAACGGGTAGCGTTTTGGATGGCCGCGAAGTTACGACGGATCGCCTACCCGACGGCTTGAGCAATATCACCACGCGAACGCTTGAGATTGTTGCTGGTACGGGGTTAGCGAACACAGCTACGATCGGAACGTTAAGCAATCCACTTGAAATCAATACCTCAGTCAACGCAGTTGGAACACTGACTGCGACAGCCGATGCAGGTATCTTCGTTGCTGAGACCGCCGGTGACCTGAACATAACACAAGTCTTAAGCCGATCAGGCGTGGCAACCCTGTTTAGCGCTGGAAGTATCCTTGAGTCTGGCAGTGACGCGGCTGCGGACGTGCTGGGCTCGGATGTACTTCTGTACGCGGGTCATGGAACTTCAAGCGGTTCGATCGGTTCGACCAGCAATACGCTGGAGATCGACACGAACACGACGAATACGCTGCCAGCAAGTCGCCTAACAGCAATCGCTGCTGGGAGCATTGATCTGCTGGAAGTCAGCGGAAGCCTGAACATAAACGACGTCCATTCAACTGCTGTCGGCGATATTGTCATCACGTTACCTGACACTGCACAGGCTGGACAAAATCTCTTGGTCGACGCAATCGCGCGACTGCTCAACGATAATGGCGAAGTCAATCTTTTTGTCGGCGATAACGCAACTTTCCAAAATGGAGCCACGCTCGGAGCATCGACGGAATTCAACTTGATTGCGGACCATAACGATGCCGACGCAGGCACAGGTGTTTCGGTTGATTTGTTGAGCAATGTTGCGTCTCCCGAAACTCATATCGACACTGGTAATGATCGCGATTCGATACGCTTGGTCAATCTCGCCGCTAATCGTTACTATGTTGACGGTAAAGGTTCGACCGACAACTACTTGATCTTGCTGGACGGAAGCTCGAATGAACGCGTCTCCATTACCGACTCGGGGGCCAGCGATGATGGCGCTGACGTATTGACGGTTGATGGCACATCCAACAACGATCTATTCCTTCTCAGAAAGTACTTCCTGGCGTTGCTACAGCCAGCCGTTGAGCCTCCAGAACAAGACCAACTTGCCAATACCTATGAGCGCATCGATTACGATGAATCGATTAACGGAAGGTTACTGGTTCGAGGTTGGGCAGGCGACGACCGCTTCGTGACGGATGACAACAGCGTCATCACCACGCTAGATGGTGGCGAAGGGGCTGATCAATTCCAAATTGGACAAGTGTTTGGTGTTGATCCCAATAGTACCGTTGCTCCTGGCGACGAGATTGCAACGCAGCCGCTCAGAAACAGCGTCCTCAGCCGAGGAGTATCGATGCCGATGGTGATTTATGGCGGCAATGGAGCTGATCAATTCACCGTCTTTAGCAACAAAGCAGCGCTTCGGTTAGAAGGGGAAGGCGGCAACGATACGTTCTTGATTCGCGCTTTTCTCATCGAAGGCAACACCGATGTCGAAGGAGGTGAAGGCGATGACTACGTCGAGTACAACATTAACGCGCCGGTAAGCATAAATGGTGGCACTGGCTTTGATCGAGTTGTCGCTGTTGGCACAGAGGGCAACGATTCGTTTGTCCTGACCGATAGCGGAGTCTTCGGTGCTGGCCTGAACATTACCGTTGATGGCGTTGAAGAGTCGGTTGAAGTCGATGGTCTGGAAGGGGATGATTCGTTCTACGTGCTTAGCACGCGAGCTGGAGTGACTTACAATATCATTGGTGGCTTGGGCAGTGACACGACAATTCTAGCTGGCGATGTTACTCAACGGATTGTGGCTTCGCAGACTACCGGAAGTTCGGCCGTGATCAATCATGGTTCAAGCAGCACCACAGATATCGACTATGACGGAGCATTGATGCCTGGAGTTGGCGTCACGGTTGCAGGAAGCCAGACTAATGCTGGTTCTGTACTAGGTGCCGTGGTTATCACGGAATCGAACGGTTCGACGGAAGTTACCGAAGATGTCTTGTCGGGTATTGGAGCGTTTGACGAGTACACGATCGGCATGGCTCTTGATCGCAATCAGTTCGTAGGAGCGATAGTTTATTTGACGATCAGCGCTGCTGCCGCTTCCACAGCAAACATCGATTCACAAAATCGCGTGGGGCAGTCGCTGGAAATCTCTATTGACGGCGGTACGACCTATCTGCCCGCCGCAGTCTTAGTGTTTGACGCTTCGTCTGATGCGACGTGGAGCGTCGCGAGAACGGTTCGAGTCCGCGCATTTAGCGACTTGGCTCAAGAAGGTCAACGATTCCCGCAGATCAATCACTCGATGATCTCCAACGATAGCCGACTGGTTGGCATCGCTTTACCCGACGTTCAAGCCACCATTTTCGACAATGATCTCGGAGGCTTGATCGTTCGCCCGACGGATGGAAGTACCGTGGTTGTCGAAGGAAGTACGAATTCGGTTGATCCGACCGAGAACGGTGGCGTGACCGATAGCTACACTGTGCAGCTAACCAGCCAGCCGACTAGCGACGTCACAGTAACGCTGACTCACGACAGCCAGATCACTCTCTCCAGTTCGACGCTTACTTTCACATCGCTCAACTGGAATCAGCCACAATCCGTGGTCGTCACAGCGGTTAATGATTCAGTTGCTGAGAATCGCTTAAGCAGTTCGATCACCATGTCGCTGGCCAGTTCGGACACAGCGTTTGACGCAGGCAGCGATGCCGAGGCTCAAGTTCTGAAGGTCGACACCGTCGACGACGACTCGCCAGGCGCGTTGATCGTTGAAAGCGGTGGAAGCACATTGGTATCTGCAGGCGATTCAGGCGGCGCTGGGGCCATCACTGACTCTTACACACTGCGTTTAACCAAGCGTCCAACAGGAGCAGTCTCAGTGCCTCTGCTTACCGACGGTCAAACGATTGTCAGTGGTGCTCAAGTACAACCGGCCGACGCGACACACTTGCATCCCTACGTAGTGTTTGACGCCAGCAACTGGAATATTCCAGTGACAGTCGATGTCGCCGCCAATCCAAACTTCGCGCCTACCGGCCAACTCACGTTGACCTTTGCATATTCAAGTCACAATACCGCAGGAATGCAGGGCACAATCATCTTCACAGGTGGTCAAGGCGGAACCAGTCGCGATATCGCAACGGCCATCATGCTACCCGAGGAAGATCCTCAACCACCAACGGGACAGACCGATCCAACGAACGAGCTGCAACAAACAGACACGCTGCTTGTGTTCAATGATGCGAGCGTTTCAGATGACACGCTAGTGGTGACTCCGACCAATTTGTCGGGAATCAACATGGGCACGACCGACACGCTGATTCCCGGCGAAAATGGAGCTCCCGATACGATTGTTCCGGCTGGCATCAACTACTTTGATATCGAAGTTATCCAAGTCATGATGGGCATTGGCAACGACACGATCAACGTCAACGGAACGGCCCCCGGAGCCATGACTGTGATCCATGGCGGCGGCAACCGCACTTTGGCTGGCGGCGCGATGGGTGGCGATGTATTCAATGTGACTGGCGGCGGCGTCGACGGAGACTTGGATGTCGAGAACAACCAAGACGCGCCGCTCATTCTATTGGGCGATACTTTCCAAAACGGCACGCTTTACAGCGGTACACCAGGCGTTGGAACGGGTAACGCAATCTCTTTTGATCACTTCGGCAACGATGTTTTCAATATCACAAGCACGCGAGGCGTTACAGTCTACGGCGGCAGCGGTGATGATTCGATTAGCGGCGGTTCAGGAGACGATCTACTACTGGGTGGAAGTGGCGATGATTCGATTTTGGGTAACGATGGACACGATCGAATCCTGGGCGATTCAGGCTTGAATGCTAACTTGTCGACTCGCATCGATCGCGCGAATCAGATTCTAACGATCGTTACCAGCGTGGATGCTAACAACACTGCGGTCAATCGCGATCTGCTTGTAGCTGGAGATGATGACCTGAGCGGAGGAGCTGGAAATGATCTGATCTTCGGCGATCACGGCTCAATAACACTGGGCGTCATTCGGCCAGCGAGTACCGGTGTTGCCAACGATCCCAACGACGACGTCACAGCTTCGACAACACAGCTCCTACTCACCAGTCGTGCGATTATCCAAGCTCGTACCGAAGCGACCAGCAACGGTGGTTCCGATCAGATTAACGGCGGAAGCGGCGATGACCGAATTCTAGCCGGATTTGGCGCTGACTTTGTTAACTTCGATCGCAACGGTCAAGTCCTGCTGCTGGAGAGCGGCGATGATGTGATTGTTGGTGATAACGCGAGCTTAACGTTTAGTCACACTGGCAATTTAGTCGCTACCGACGGCTTTGGCTGGCTGATGACCGCGCAGTCGATTTCGGCAAACGATGGTGACGACGATTTGATGACTGCGGGAGTTGGTCGAAAGATCATCATCGGTGGCAAAGGCAACGATAGCTTGCTAGCTGGCGATGATTCGCTGCCTGACACTATCTTCGGCGAAAACGCAATCGCACAATGGAACGAACTGACCGGCATCATCACCAGCCTGGAGTCCTCGGAGACTCAAGTGGGCGGCGACGACATTATCACCGCGGGCGATGCGCGGAACATACTCATCGGCGGAAGCGGTGCGGATTCAATTACCGGTGGAGATAGCGTCGATGGCGACATCATCCTGGGCGATAACGGTAGAGCAACGTTTGTGGGCGGCATTTTGACGACAATCGAGTCGACTTCGACGACAGTGGGAGCCGCAGATGAGATTCAGGCTGCTAATGGACCTGACATTGTGATCGGTGGAATTGGCAACGATTCGATTGACGCTGGAACAGACAGTTCACGAGACATCGTCTTAGGCGACAACGGTATAGCTCACTTCCTTCCTGATGGACGCATCACCGATATCGCTAGTACTGACACCGGGAATGGTGGCGATGACGATATCTTGGTAGGTAACGGCGATGACATTGTCTTCGGCGGCTTTGGCTCTGATGCGATTGGCGTAGATCGTACTACGCTTTTGGCTGTTGGTACCGATTCAGGCAACGATATCGTTCTGGGTGACAACGGTTCGGCAACGTTTTATACCGGAGCGAGCGGATCGATCCTTACCCTAATCACGACAACGGCTCCAACCCTGGGCGGCGACGAATTGATCAATGCTTCGGCGGGACAAGACATCGTTCTTGGTGGTGCCGGTGCGGATTCGATCGACGCAGGCAGCGCCGCAACCAGTGACACTCATCGCGACATCGTCTTGGGCGATAATGGCGAAGCAACCTTTAACCAGCAAGGCTTGCTCACCCTGATTCAGACGCTCAATCCATCCATCGGCGGCAACGACACTATCACAACTGGCGGCGGCGATGACATTGTTCTGGGTGGAGCTTCGAACGACTCGATCAATCTTGGCAGCGGACTGGATGTTGCTTTCGGAGACAACGGACGACTGGACTACTTGGTACGAGACAACGTCGCTGGATCGCTCGATCAGATCATCACTACAGATCCAACTCTGGGTGGCGCGGATACGATCTTTGGTGGAAGCGACAACGACATTTTGATTGGTGGTACCGGTGCCGATACGCTGAGCGGCGACGATGGCTTCGACATCGTGTTGGGTGACCATGCTGAAGTCGATTACTCGCGACCAGTGGACCAACAGGTCATCAGCCGCTTCATCGCTGCCAACCAAGGCGGCGGAGACGACATCATCAACGGTGGAGCTAACGATGACTTCCTCTTTGGAGGTCAAGGTGCGGACACAATTCATGGAGGCACCGGGCAGGACGACATTGTTGGTGGACACAACGTTGCCTTCGGTGCTGATGGCGACGACGAGATCTATGGCGATGAAGGCGAAGATGTAATTTTAGGCGACAATGGAATCATCGGTCGCACGTTGTTGAGCTCGCAGTTGGGAACATGGCAAAACTACTTGGCACCGTTCAGTTCGATAGTCATTCGTCAAGCTCAGCCGTACGACGATCTCGATCTGATTTCCGCAGACGATACGATCTACGGCGGCGACGGAATGGACATTCTGCGAGGCCAGCGTGGCAATGATGAGCTTCATGGTGGTAACCAAGACGACGAAATTATCGGCGGCTTGGGCTCAGACACGATCACTGGCGACGCTGGACAAGACTTTATCCTCGGCGATGCTGGCCAAATTCTTCGTGACTTTAACGATGACGGAACGCCTCGACTGAACAGCGATGGAACATGGCATCGAGATATATTGACGGAAGAGATCGGACGCATCTCAGCGATCATTGCCACCGATCCGACTTCACTTCAGAATCCAACATCAGACTTAGCCAATCAACTTCTCGCAGCCGATCGAATCGTCATGGCGGGCGTGACGTTGTCTGATGGAGCTCGTAAGCTCTCGCCAATCAGCGGGCAATGGCAGACCGTGGCTATCTTGATCAATTTTGTTGACGCCGACGGTGACAACATCAATGGCAGCGATGGTAACGACGTCATTCTAGGCCAGCGAGGCAATGACACACTGGGCGGCGGCAATGGAAATGACTTGGTCGTAGGTGACCACGGTATCAACACCGCTTCGATGGAGACTGACCTATCTCAGATGCTCGACGGCATTCGCTTGATTGGCTTCGACGCTAATGCAATCGTGCCGAGCAACCTAGAGGTTCGGCTGCCAGCCTTTGGTCATGTGATCGTTCCTGAGTTCGTATCGGAGCCTGGAAAGATCGTCGCCGATGCGCCTCGTTGGGATCGCGTTTCGGATGTGAATGAGACGTTAGCGAATGTTGCGGCAAGCGATCAACTTACTACTGCCGACAATCTGAAGCTAACACCATCGATCGCGTTTACGCCGCACTTTGTGGGACATACAACCGATCTGGTTGGAAACGATATGGTCAACGGAGATGCAGGAAACGACTTAGTCATCGGCGACAAGTTGATCGTGGGCAGTAAGGTCACGCCTGGCATTATGGGGATTCAATCCGCGATGACCGCGGCGAACGCGGCAATCACTGGCGTGACCTATGCGCTAGAAGGGGTAATGCTGGACCGAAATCTTGTGCGCTTCGAGCTGGATAATCAAGCGATTACCGATCAGGTCATGACGATCGCTTCGGACACGATCAGCGGTGGCGATGGCAATGACGTTGTCGTGGGTGACAATGGAACTATTGAGTTACCATTGACGCGAGCACTTCCTGGCAGTGCCAATCCCCAGACGAACGCAGCGAACTTGCAACAGCACCTCGCCAATATGCGAACCTTGGCTGAAGACGCCATGCACTTAACCAACTTCGCACACTTGCCATGGATCGATCGACTGCTTCAAGATGCTGCTGCACATCGGCCATCACGACCAGCCATTTCAGCATCCGGTGCAACCTACTTGCAGCATCATCGCCTGATTATTGGCGAGGATCAAATCAGCGGTAACAATGGCGACGACACGGTTATTGGCGGCGATTCAATCTTGATTTCGCCGCTAGTTACGGGAGGCAAAGTTGACCTGCCCATATCGACAAGTGCTTCGGGACTTTCGGTGACTGCTCTTCACGACTTGGAAGTCCAACTGAGCGCATCGGCGCAGGCTCAAGAGCTACAGATTGAAGCTCGACGGTCCGCGCGGACATTCCAAATCGCTCAGGAGCTAGCCGTTCGAACACCGCTCAATCGCATCGCCTACGTGCCATCACTAGATCGTGATGTCGACAACGATGTTATCTCTGGAGGCGATGGCGCCGACGTGATCTCTGGTGACTTCACCGTATTGGTAACGCCTTTGGTTTTGACATCGCCAACGACAACTCTCGAGCTTGAGAACTTGGATGCGCATGTCGAGACTCTGGTTGATCAACTGGCTAATCGCGATCGCTTAAAGACTGCTACTGAGTTCATGCTTTACGCGGGCCGACAATCTTTGGCCGCATCTTCGACCGATGCGATGACACCGGAAGCAAGACATGGTGTGATCGATGGTCGATGGCAAGTCAACGAAGATGAGATTTTGGGCGAAGCAGGCGCAGACCTGCTGTTCGGTGATAACATCGCAATCGTTTCGCCGTTGATGATCGACAACTTGAGCAGCTACACAACGTTGCGTCAATCGAACTATAACGTAGCCTATTTAGACGATGCAACTAGCCTGTTCTATGGCAGCACTGTTTTCAAAGGCGTTCAAATTCTTAGCAATGGAGATCTCGTTGACGGCGGCGATGGCGATGATACCGTCATGGGAATGCGAGGCGGCGATGTTCTGGAAGGTCGCAACGGTAACGATACGCTACTCGGCGGAAACGGCATCGACACCATTCGTGGCGGAACGGGAGTCAACGAAATTCGCGCAGATGGCGGAGATTACCCTCGCTTGGATCTTCAGGGTCAGCTTGGCGCATTCCGCTTTGCTAACACAACGCCAGTATCGCGACAACTGCTGATCGATGCCGCTGAGGGTGCCAGCGCGGGTTGGCAGATCGATCCAGGAGCTGGTTTGCCTCCAGGGCTTGGCAATGGCAACCCCGATTCGCCTCCACCAGTTCAAACTCGAACGGTTCAAATCACTTCCAGCGGTTCGGCAGTGACAGGGCAACCGGTTCGCTTCACCGCTACCGTCACTGATTTGCCTAATGGAGCAGTTGCTCAGTACCAATGGGAAGTTCGTAATGCGCAGAACGTCGTCGTTGCCTTAGGAAGCGGATCAACTTTCAGGTTCACACCTTCGTCCGCAGGCAATTTCTCAGTCAAGGCTACCGCTACAGACAATCAGAATGGTTCAGGAAGTACAACAGTTTCATTGTCAACGACTGCGACTTCGCTGACAACTGATCCGAACAACGCTGGAAAGTCGATTCTCGTGATCGGTGGTACTTCGAACGACGATAACATTCGTTTGAATCGAGTCGTCGGGCAGCCAAACTCTGTCGAGGTACGCATCGATAGTGGTTCGGGCTGGACTACTCAAGTTTACACCAACATTAGTCGCATCGACGTTTATGGCGGAGAAGGCGACGACGATGTGACGACTGACATTCAGCTTAACATTCCACTGCGTTTGTATGGCGGCAATGGCGATGATAAGCTGCGAGGCGGCAGGGCGGACGACTATTTGAGCGGTGATGCTGGTAACGATCGATTGATCGACAATAGTGGATACAACATTCTAGTTGGCGATCTTGGTGCGGATCGACTCAACGGCGGTTCTGGTCAAGATCTTTTGATCGGAGACCGACTATCGGACAGCGTGCTGGCCGAAGCTTTGATGCAAGTTTGGTCCGATCGCTCGGCAACGTTCAATCAGCGAGTGTCGACGCTGGCCAATCAGCTAGCCGCTGCCATTACTGCTGACGGTACAGCCGACGACTTGGCCGGATATCAAGATAAGGATTGGTATTTCGCTCAGCTTACCGACCGAGTCCGCATTGTTCCTGCTGATTCCGATCGAGTGGATGTCGTGTAGAAAGTGTGGTACGCCACTCCGTGGCGTTCATCCCCTCAGGGCTCTCGCGACCAGCGGCGAGTCACAGAAAACAGCAAAGAGATCCAGCGGCTAATGCTGTTTTCGCTAGTCCTCCCAAGTAGTACGCAATCGTTAGCGTTTGATAAGATATTGATGTACGATGGTAGTATGATCCGTGCCCACTGTACAACGATAACTATAACACTGTCAAAGATTGTCTAGCTATTGGTGAGTATTAAGAGGAGAACTTGAATGGCTTTTCGTATCGCCTTAACTTTCTTGCTTCTCTTTTTTTCTTTTTCGGCAAGGGATGTGCGCGCTCAGGGTGGCCTACTTCCAAGACGAGGAAACGAAATCAAGTTCAATCGCGGGGAACCGGATAGTCTTATGAATCGAATGCGGAAGTTCGATTTTGAGCAAAACATCTGGTTACTCGGCTTCGACTACCCCAAGAATGCTAATCAGGAATCGATCAAAAAGCTAAAAGAGTGTTTCGAAGCGCGTCGCAAAGTGGGCATGGAGAACAAGCGTCCATTGCTCGCTATCGCGCGAGCAGAAAACCTCGTAGACGGTCAAAACGTGCCGCCGCAAATACTTGACAACATGTTTGGAAAGGTGCCCGATAAGCTGCCAGACGCTAACGAACGCCAAGAACTGTTGGCTGAGTATTTTAAAGCAGAAACCGAAGCTGAGACTCTGCTCTCCGATCAGATAGCGGAACTGTTAACGCCGAGTGAGCAGTTTGAGTTTTTGGCAAAACCGGCTAGGCTCGATGCATTCTTGGTGCACCCAATCGGACAGATCTACCTAAATCTGTCCGATTCACAAAAGAAGCTCGCGCGAAAGCAATTCCAGATTCGCAAATCCCTCGAGACGCAGCGTTTTCAGTCTACCGAACAGTCGAAAGTGCGCGACAAGTTGAAGGAAGAAGTTGAAAGTGGTAAGAGGAGCATTACGTTGCAGGTTCCCCTGCCAAGCTCTGAGGAGATTCGGGCTCGCATGAACCTGTTGGCAGTTTTGGATCAGGAGCAGTTGGTGAGCCTGCTAAGGCTCAATCGGACTATCAAAAGCGATCAAGGTGTAGCCGACTGGATTGGGGCATTAACGGGCGAGACTCAGGCGATTGCAAAGGAGACTTTCGCCGAGTATCTAAAGTGATCTGAGTTCTCAGGTAAAGAAAGGCAGCGGACGGCACACGGAGTGTGGCTGCTACGCTACTTTAATCTCTGTGGCAAAGCTGGTAGATTAGTTGTTGTCATCGCAACAACTCTCGAACAGGAGATCACAGCTCATGCGACGAGCGATTCATACACTCTGCCTCAGTTCTGCTCTAGCCGCCATGTCTTGCGCGGGTATCGGCTGTAAACCGAACAGCTCCAATTCGGCATCCACGGTTGTTGGCGATCCGGGCAGCGCTCCTGGCGGTGACGCCGCTGCGGCAGTGCCGCCAGCGCAGAAAGCTAGCTCTGCAGTTGTCAAAGCTGGTGCCAAGCTTCGCGATAACAGCGATGCTCAAAAGATGATCACAGGAAAGGCTGGGGTGCTGTTGGATGCGCCGTCCAACACACTCTTCAATATCAAAATTCCTCACGCGATCCAACTATTCAAAGCCGCTGAGGGTCGCGTTCCTAAGAACCACGCCGAGTTCATGGCAAAGATCATCGAACACAACCATCTAACGCTTCCAGTTTTGATCGACGGCTTGGTCTACCAGTTCAATCCTGAGAAGGAGGAGCTGTGGGTTTATCCGAAAGATCAAGTCCCAGCAGAGAAGTAAGTCGCGTTAGTTGGTTTAGTTGGCACTGAGGTATGATGCGGGCGGGACGCCCGCGCACCGGTGCGCGGACGTCTCGTCCGCAAAGATCAAAGATCAAAGAGCGGGCGGGACGCCCGCGTACCAATGGCGTTTGCTAGCTAAGGATCAATGTAAAATCGGCTGGATTGGGCAGGAAACGGCGTTGGCAAAGGATGGCAACTTACGCTAAACTGCATTGCGAGAGTGCATGAATCACTCCGTTTGTTAGTATTGTAAACCAAGGAAGGTTTCAGCTATGGCGAAGGAATCTTTTCGATTTATTCACGCCAGTGATTTTCACTTAGAACGTCCGTTTCAGGACCTCTTTGATCTTCCTGATCATCTAAAACGCACGCTCGTTGAAGCGCCATGGAAGGCTGCGGAAGCAGTGTTTGAACATGCGGTTTTGGAAAACGTGGACTTTGTTCTCTTAGCTGGCGACATTCTCAATCCTGCGACCACCGGTGCTCAAGGCATCGCTTTCTTGCTGGACCATTTTGAAACACTTCGTCAACGCAACATCCAAGTCTATTGGGTTGGCGGTACCGTTGACGATCCAGATCGCTGGCCATCAGCAATTCCGATGCCCAGCAATGTTCACGTCTATTCCAAGAAAGAGGCCGTTGAGTTCGCCTTCAAACGCAATCAAGTGCCTCTAGCAACGATCATCGGTCGAAGCGCCGACGGCAACGAGATCGTCCGCGCAGCCGAATACGCTCGCGACCCCGACGACACGTTTGTTATCGGTCTGGCTCATGGAACAGGCGACGCCGATTCGCTGTCGATGGAGCACATCAGCTACTGGGCCTTGGGTGGCAAACATCAAGCCGACATTATTCAGACAGAAGAGCCCACCATTCGCTACTGCGGCTCACCACAAGCTCGATGCTTGAAAGAGGAAGGCCCGCACGGCTTTATCCTGGTCGACGTGGATGCTCAGCGACACATTCAAGTCCATTCCATCGACTGCGACTTGGTCCGCTACTCCGAGCAAGACATCGACACTGACGATCTGGCTTTGGGCAAAGACCTACGACAAATCTTAGCCAAGCGAGTCGCTCGACTGCAAAGCGAAGCATCGGGCCGCCATCTGTTGGTCAAATGGCGAGTGAACATGGACCTCGAGAACGCCGCTCTGGTAGGCCCCAGCGCTCTAGAAGATCTGCTGGCATGGATGCGACGTGAGTTTGGACATGGCCAACCGTGCTGTTGGTCTACAGATATCGAAGTCTTGCCTCCTAAGGAGCTGCCTTCGAAATGGAAGGACGAGGACACGATCCTTGGCGACTTCCTTCGAACCGCCGCCACGCATCGCAAAGAACAAGCCAAGCAATTGAACTTAAAAGCGATCATTGACGCTGAAGCTCCACCCACACCGATGTGGCAAACAACGTTGACTCCAACCGACGCTGCCAAGCAGCTCGCGACCTTGGAGAGAAGTACGTTGTTAGGAGTCGACTTGCTTCGCGGGCATCAAGTTGATCTGCTCGCCCCAACGCGCCGATTTGGAGGATCTGCACAGTGAAAATCAGGGATGTACAAATCGATGGCTTCGGAGTCTGGACCGGTCTGTCAGTGCATTCCATGCCTGACACCATGACCGTGTTTTACGGCCCCAACGAAGCTGGCAAGACAACCGTTATGCAGTTCCTTCGTTCGATGTTCTACGGCTACACGCCAGAACGTCGCACCCGTTATCTTCCTCCGGTTTACGGTGGCAAGCCTGGCGGTACGATTCGCGTTACCGGTCCCGGTGGTGGATACGAAGTCTGTCGACGCGCGCAGTTGGATCAAGCTAACAGTGTCATCGGAGCGCTAAGCGTTACGGGCAGCGACGGGCTTTCTCAAGGCCCTCACCGTCTTGCCATGCTGCTTGGACAGATCGATGAAAGCATCTTCACCAACGTCTTTGCGATTGGCCTGCGAGAACTGCAAGAGCTAAGCACGTTAGACGATACGGCCGCGGCCGACGAGCTTTATAAATTGTCCAGCGGTCTAGATCGCGTTTCGCTTGTGGACGTTACGCGACAATTGCGAGCCGCTCGACATCGCATCGCCAGCGAAAGCCCCGATGATGCTCAACTTGCGTTTTTGATGACACAACGCGAGAAGCTCAAAGAAGAGATCGACCAGCTCTCCACATCAGGACGACGTTGGAACGAACTGGCCGCGCTGCGAGCTTCACAGACTGTCGAACTTGAAGAACTCAAGCAACGCATCGAACAGTGGGCCTTGGAAAGCCGCACGTTTGAAGTCGCCCTTCAGATCCGGCCCACTTGGATGAAGCGAGCCGAACTGAAAAATCGCATGCAGAACTTGCACGCGAGAATGGACCTACCCGACTCGGCCGCCGATCGACTAGCCGAACTTGAGATGGAGCTTAAGGAGCGCCAAGACAAGCTGGCCGAAAACAAGCGTCAACGCGCGGAACTGCGCGAGCAAGCTCACAAGCTGCCGCTTCGCAAGGGAATCATGGAGCTTGCGGCGAAGATTGAAGCCGCTGCCGAACAAGCGCCGTGGATCTCGACGATTCAAAAGGCGCAGTCGCGTATTCAAACTCAAATCGATCAAACCCGCCAGCAACTTTCGGAAGAAGCTGGTCGATTGGGTATCAACGAAGAAGATCTCCAGGCGTTGCTTGAAGAACGCCGTATGACCAATACGCCCGATCTTTCGCGGCAGGCTATCAACCAATTGGCTGAACCAGCGAGCGAAGTGCGTATTTGGACTGGCCGACTAAAGCAGGCGACGGATCAATGCGAACAAGAGAAGCGGGATCTAGAAAAGCTGGAAGCTGAGCTTTCGTCCGCGTTGCAAAATCGAGGTCAATCGGACATCCAGACCGCGATCAGCGACAGTACTGAGATGACAGCGATTCTAAAAAAGCGAATCGCTTTAGAGGAGACGCTCAAGAAACAGATTGCTCGTCGCGACCAACTGGAAGAGGACGCCGTTGATCATCAAGTTGACGAAGCATTTAGTGTTGAGAAGGCCTTGATGCAAGGCTTTGCTTTCGTCTCCGGTGCGTCGCTTGCACTGGTCGGCATTTGCTACATGCTACGTATTAACATCCTTCAACTGGCATCACCGCCAAGTCAAAATGCGGGAATGATGTACTTGGTTATGGGTGGCTGTGTCTTGTTGGCCACTTACATGATGAATGTCGTCAATGAGAAGGGCAAGACGAACCTTCTGGATGATGTCGAGGATCAGCTTGACGCTGTTCGTCGAGAGATCCATAAGTCGCAGCTCGAGCGCGATGAATTAGATCGACGATTGCCAGTTCACAAGGGCGATCCAGAAATGCGACTCCGCGAGCTTGAGGAGTCGGCGCGAGCTCTAGAAGCTTTGTTGCCTCAACAACAAAACCTCGAGGCGGTTCGACAACGCTATCAGGCTGCGAAGAAACGAGCGGCTCAGGCGGCTGAATCACTGAAGTCTGCTAAGGTCCAATGGCGACGCACTCTGCAACACTTCGGCCTTTCCGAAACGATGTCGCCGAAGAGCATCCGACTGATGGCTGACGGCTACGATTCGCTGATGCAAACGCGTCGCCGTCTCGCGAGTCTCGGCGAAGAACTCGATACGCGACAGCTTGAGTTGGGCGCGATCACACAACGCATCGATTCACTATTCCGACAAGTGTTTGCGGCCAAAGCGGCCAGTGACGCGATCGCTCAGCAGGAGACGGGCGATGAGTTTGAGGATGAATTCTCCGCCAAGGAGAAGGCTCGTCAGTTCATGCAACAGAAGCCCGAAAAGGCTGTGACCATCAAGGCTTCGATCGACGCAGGTGATCGCGCGCTCGAGCAACTGACCAAGCTAACCTCGCTCGTAAGCTCTCAAGAGCAGTACATTAATCAAAAGCGCGAGCTTCGCGAAAAGGATCAACACCTAGCCAAGCACGCTGCGACAATTGAACGCTCGATCGAAAAGGTCGAACGAACCCACAGCGCCTTCTTGGCTGAATTGGCTTGCGAAAGCGACGAACATCTGTTGTTGCAATTGGATGCCAAGCACCAGTTCCAAAAGCTGGAAGAAGAGCTGGCCAATTACACGCAACGAATCAACGAAATGATCGCGGGCACGGTCCCGATGGACATCGTTACTCGTATGTTGGATGGTGGCGGGGCTGACGATCTTGAAAAACGCCGTGAAGCGATTGGCCAACGGACGCAACAAGCCAAGCAGCGTGTCGATCAATTGAATCAACGTCAAGGTGAGCTATCGCAGGAGATGAAGTCTCTCGCGTCTGCAAATCGATTGGCTGAGGCAAAGTTGGAACTCTGCTGTGTTGATAACCAAATCAAGGCTTGCGCTTCGCACTGGCAGACTCTGGCTACGACAACGCACTTGCTGGATAAGGTCTGCGAAGTTTACGAAACCGAACGACAGCCTGAAACTTTACGAGAAGCATCTGGCTTCCTCAATCAGTTGACCGAAGGCAAATACACTCGCATTTGGACACCATTAGGCAAGAACCAACTTCGCGTCGACAATCGCTCTGGTCAGTCATTGCCGCTTGAAGTTCTGTCTCGAGGTACACGCGAAGCGGTTTTTATCTCGTTGCGACTATCGTTGGCAGCAGCCTATTCACGCCGCGGCGTCATGGTACCTTTGGTATTGGACGACGTGCTAGTGAACTTCGATACGGTGCGAGCAGAATCCGCCGCGCGAGTTCTACGTGACTTTGCTGCGCTGGGTCATCAGGTGATCATGTTTACCTGTCATGAACACATCATGAAGGTCTTCCACCACATCGGCGTGCAAGTTCGCGTCTTGCCGACTCAAGGTACACCGGGTGAGGCTGAGATCTATCATCCTCAAGTCATTGAATCAGTTCCCGTGGCCATTGCTGCGCCAGTGGTTGTCGACCATGTGATTGAGCAGGTTGTTGAACCTGAGCCGATTGAAGAAGAGCCGATTCAGGAAGAATCAATCGTTGTCGAAACTGTCGTCGAAGCGCCCGTAGCTGTTGTTACAAAACCAGAACCTGAACTTGAGCCAGAACCTGAGCCGCTGGAAGAGATGGAAGAGCCTGTGGTCGAAGTTGCTAAAGCTCGACCAGTCCGTCGCGTTGTTGTGGTTGAACAACAGCCAAACATCGACTGGCTGTGGTACGAACGCACTCCCGAGTCGCTGGACTGGGGCTGGGTAGAATCGACCGAACGCGTTGACGAACGACCTACGCCTGACGATCTGTGGATGAGCCGCGGGATGGGCTTTCATGCAGAGCGATAAGGTGTTGTAAGATGTAAGGTGTAAGCGAGCTGGCGATTGGCGCACTCGATGCCTTACTCAAATTCGGCTAGTATCCAAGAAGCTTAACGATGTCATCAACCACTGGAACTCCCGGCGTGAATTGCTGGATGAGTTCCATGTTGGTTCTCCGACCGACGGCTTCGATCTCGTTTTGAGCTTCGCAATGAGCGGCCAAGACAATCCCAATCGGCTTAAGTCCACGACGATCGAGAGCTTCGATCGATAGCAGCGTGTGATTGACGCATCCAAGCCGATTACAGGCGACTAGCGCTGTAGGTAAGCCGATTTGCGTAGCTAAGTCCACAACGGTTAGACTTCGGCTAATCGGAGAAAGTACGCCTCCAGCGCCTTCTACGACCAAGAACTCGCAGCGGTCTGTCCACCATCGAGCGCCGGCAAGCAAGAGTGCTTCGTCAACCTCTTTGCCCTCCAACTGAGCCGCGATAGAAGGCGCCAACGGTGCGTCAAAGGCTTGCGGACAGACTCGGCTGATCAAACTTGCTTCCAAACCGCAGGCATGAAGCAGTTGCGACGGGTCGCTAGCGGGATCATTTATCGGGTAGCCGCTCGCTGCGGGCTTGTAAGCAGCCACCTGGACCTTGCGATTTCGCAATTCGGAGCACAACCGCACGGCTTGGAATGTTTTACCGATGTCTGTGTCGGTTCCGACGATGAAGAGGCCTTTTTTCATTGCTGTTTTTTGAGGCTGGTGTTGCGAATCTTAGGAGTCCGGTCGTATGATTCTGGTAATATGTAGTCAGTTGCCGCACCTGAACAGTTGCCCCTTGCGAGTTGTTTTGCTTTCAGGTAGTTGCGCGGCGTTCCCAATGAAAGGTAGAAGATGTTTTGTTTTTCAGCGCGATCACTGGCATTTACAGTTGCCGTTTTGATCACTCTTCCACAGTTTGCCCTTGCAGACTTAACGATTGGTTCCAAAGCACCTAAGTTGGATGTCGAGCACTGGGTGAGCGACAACAACGGAAAACTCCCTAAGGTACAGAGCTTCCAAGCCAACAAAGTATACGTCGTCGAGTTCTGGGCTACTTGGTGTGGTCCTTGCGTTGCCAGTATGCCTCACATCGCTAAATTGCAAAAGGACTACCTTGAGAAGGGTGTTCAAATTATCAGCGTCAGCGATGAAGATTTAGAGACCGTCGAGAAGTTTCTTGATCGCCCTGTGCCCAACGCTGAAAAAGGCGCGGATGGCAAGAAGCAGACCTTCCGTGAATTGACTGCGGGTTATTGCTTGACAGCCGATCCAGACCAATCCGTTTATCGCGATTACATGGAAGCCGCTGGCGAGGGCGGAATTCCTACAGCCTTTATCGTTGGTAAGGATGGTGTGATCGAGTGGATTGGTCACCCGATGGAGATGGACGGCCCACTTGAGCAAATTGTTGATGGCAAGTGGGATCGTGCCAAGTACATCAAGCAACGCGCTGAACGTAAGGCAATCGAAGAGCAAATTCCAGAAGTCTTTGCTCTGATGGAAGCTAAGAAAACGGACAAAGCAATCAAGAAGCTGGATGAATTGATTGCGATGTGTTCTGATCCTGAACTGGCGGCTGGCCTAAGCGGATTGAAGATTCAAATGTTGATTGATGCTAAACCAGAAGAAGCAGCCAAGATGCTGAAGGAACTGGTCGCTAAGTCCGAAGAAGTCCAGGCGCTTAACGCACTTGCATGGCAAGTCGTCGAGATCAGTGCAGAGAAAGAAGAGGCTCTTCCAAAGGAACTGATCGAAGCCGCCGTGCAAGCTGCCGAAAAGGCTGTCAAGCTGGCACCTAAAGACGGTGCAGTACTCGACACACTATCGCATCTAGTGTATCTGCAAGGCGACTTAGACAAAGCAATCGAATTGCAGAAGAAGGCAATCGCTTTGGCTCCTGAAATGAACGAGCTAAAGAGCTTCCTCAAGCAATTGCAAGATGAAAAGGCCGAAGCAACGAAGAAGTAGTGCTTCGTGAGTGAGATTTCGATGCTCGTTCCCAGGCGTAATGTCGTTACAGCCTGGGAGCGGGCTTCCTAATCCGAAGCGAGAGCTTGTTGCGTTGATCCCAACCCGAAGCGTTAGCTAGGGACAACTAGGGTTAGCTGGGAAACGTCGCAGGTCCCTCGCGCACGCAACCAACGGGTTGGGATAGAGGCTCGACCGTGCCTCGCTAACGCCTAACGCTTCGAGTTGCCCTCAGTGCATCGCTTGATGGCTTCAATGGCCAATTCTCGAGGGACTCCCGGCACGAGCTCAACATGTCCTAAGCGTGTCGGAAGTACAAAGCGAAGCTTCCCGTGCTCGACCTTCTTGTCTGTGAGCATCACTTCCCACATCGAATCGACATCGGATGGTGCGAGCGTCATGGGGAGAGTCAGAGCTTGCATCAGTTGTGCTTGGCTTTCTACGAAGCTCGAGTCGACTCGACCAAGCAAGTGAGCCAAGTGTCCAGCCATGTTCATGCCGATCGCCACAGCTTCGCCATGCAACAGCGTTCCATATCCTGCAGTGGCTTCGATGGCATGCGCGAAAGTGTGTCCGTAATTCAGGATCGCTCGCAGACCAGTCGTCTCGCGTTCGTCTTGCTGAACCACCATCGCTTTGGCTCGACATGATTCCATTACGATGTGTCGCAAGACTTGAGCATCGCGATTGAGAATCGCAGCTACGTTAGCCTGCAAGTACTCGAACAAGTCAGGCAACAGAATGACGCCATACTTCACGATCTCGGCGATACCGGAAACGTACTCGCGCGTCGGCAACGAATCTAAAGTCATCGTATCGATCATCACCAAGCTGGGTTGCCAAAATGCGCCGACCATGTTCTTCGCGCTAGTGAGATTGATCCCAGTCTTTCCACCGACGCTTGAATCGACTTGACTGAGCAAAGTAGTTGGCACTTGCACCAGCGTTAGCCCTCTTGCGAATGTCGCGGCGGCAAAGCCCGCTAGATCACCAACAACGCCTCCACCAACTGCAACGATGATACTGCCGCGATCTGCACGATTGTCCAATAGCTCGTGCCAGATGCGCCCGAGCTGTTCGACACTCTTGCTGGACTCACCACTGACGATCTCTATGTGACCAACTCGCCATTGCTTGGCCCGGAACTGCTCAGAAGCGGACTGAGCAATTGCGGTGACATTCGAATCATGAATGACAATCGCATGATTCGCTTTGGGGAAAAGCCCAGCGACTCGGTCGGCAAGTTGAGCGAGCGCTCCCTGACCGACAACGATGCTGTAGCTGCGTTCAGCAAGCTCCACTCGCAATTCGGATGTATTCATGTTCACGATCGATGGATGAGTTTTGCGAGAGAGTGATTCGCCAGAGACTGACTTAACGAAGTGGAGTTAACGAAGTGGCGATTGCAGATTCTGCATCAATGCCAGAAAATTGTCGAGTGCAACGAGGCGAAGATTAAGCCATGGATCTCCG
>CAYWNG010000004.1:1160-2235 GCA_964458685.1 uncultured Pirellulaceae bacterium | reverse complement strand
CCTGGCGACATTAACCCTTACGACATTAACCCTTACGACATTAACCCTGGCAATATTAACCCTGGCGACCTGGCGACAATTACCTGGCGACAATACCTGGCGAATAGGCCCCACCAAAAAAAAGAGGTGTTGCGGCCCTTGGTTTACCGCAACACCTCCTCACCAATCTCCCATGAGGCCACAAGTGGCCTCGATTTGGAGAACCCATTCTAGTCTTTGGACATAGGGATTTCTTATCAAAATAAGATTCCCCAGAGAAATTCTCCGGAAGAAATGCCAGAAACGAGCCTTTTTGGTGTAAATTATCTCGCTCATCCCGACTACGCCGAAACAACGGCGCAAGAATCACCAAGTGGTGCAATATCATGAAAACTGAAAAACAGGTGTCGTTAGACGATACAGACATTCAGATTTTGGCCAATCTGCAGAACAACTGCCGACAGTCCATTTCCGAACTTGCAGAGAAGGTGCATCTGTCCACTTCAGCATGTCACCGACGAATCAAGTCGTTGGAGGACCTTGGTGTGGTGACGGGTTATGTTGCCAAGCTATCGCCGCAAAAGCTGGGGTTCCGCGCCGAGTTCTTTGTCGAGCTTTCCCTAGCAACGCAAGGCGAAGAAGCCTTCGAGAACTTCGAAAAGGCTCTTCGGCAAATACCTGAGGTGCTTGAGTGCTATTTGGTCGGCGGCCAGTATGACTATCTGCTTCGCATCGTCGCTCAAGACACCGAAGACTACGAACGCATCCATCGGCAAAGCCTGAGTCGCCTGCCGGGAGTTACCCGTATCCAGTCGATCCTTTCGTTGCGAACCGTTAAGCCAAATCTTGGACTTCCTATTGGGTGAGGGAACAGGCTTGAGGCTTGAGGCTTGAGGCTTGAGGATTGAGGATTGAGGATTGAGGATTGAGGATTGAGGATTTCAATCCCACCGGCTTGCCCGGTCGGTCCTTAAGGTCTCCCGCTACTCTTGCAAGAAGCCTAACGATCGCTGCCTTTGCGAATGAACTAGGTTCGTAAAGAGTAGCGCGATAGGCTAAGGCTCGAACCGAGCGAAGAGGAAGAGGAAGAGGAAGA
>CAYWNG010000004.1:0-1060 GCA_964458685.1 uncultured Pirellulaceae bacterium | reverse complement strand
GAAGAGGAAGAGGAAGAGGAAGAACGCCACGGAGTGGCGTGGCACACTTTGAAGACGGCGGATGGCACACGGAGTGGCGTGGCACACTTTGAAGATGGCGGACGGTACACGGAGTGGCGTGGCACACCGCTTACCCGCCCATGGTCAACTGACGTAACTTTTCGTAGCCGTGGTTCCAACAAGCAATGGTGGCTGTATCTGAATGAGGCTCATAGGTCTCAATGTTAGGCGATCGTCGTACAAGATCACGAGCTTGATCGACTCCCGACAAACGTCCACAACCGACGGCTTGAATCAGCATATTACCAAGTGCTGTCGCTTCCACGGGACCTGCAACGACATGACGTCCACAAGCATCAGCGGCGAACTGGCACAAGAGCCGGTTTTGTACGCCACCACCAACCATGTGAATCGTCTTGAGCGGGTGTCCAATCAATTGCTCAAGCGATTCCAAAACCATCCGATAGCGAAGAGCCAGACTCTCCAGAGCGCAGCGAATGATCTCGCCTTCGGTTTGTGGAACGCGTTGACTGGTTCGCTTGCAGTACTCGCGAATCGCTGCTGGCATGTTCTCCGGCGCGGCAAAGATCATGTCATCGGGATCGATCACCGCAATCATGCTTTCAGCTTCACCGGCTAGTCGCGATAACTCGCTCCAACCTAAATCGCGGCCATCACGTTTCCACTGCTCGCGGCATCGTTGCACAATCCACAAGCCAGAAATATTCTTGAGCAATCGAACGCTTCCACCCACGCCACCTTCGTTAGTGAAGTTGAACATCTGGCAAGCCTGGCTAAGGTTTGGCGCGTTCAGCTCAACTCCCATCAACGACCAAGTACCGCAACTGATGTAGCACCAGTCGGGCTGAGCTTGAGCGAACGTAGCTGCAGGTACGGCCAGCACGGCCGATCCAGTGTCATGCGTTGCGGGAACGATAACTTCGACCGATGGACTCAACCCACAACGACTGGCAACGTAAGAAGTGATCGTGCCCAATTTGGTGCCGGGTTGAATTGGAGTCGAGAAAATGGAGCTTGGGATTTCAAAGGCATCGATAAC
>CAYWNG010000003.1:3229-30957 GCA_964458685.1 uncultured Pirellulaceae bacterium | reverse complement strand
AGTGCTGAAAAAGCAATCACGGACAGCACACCAGACGCTATTCGACCGCGAAAGATCTGGCCGAGCCCAGGAATCAGGAAGCTAAGAACTGCAGCTACTCCGCTCTTCGTTGGTACATCAACCTTTATTGCATCGACCCAAGTCTTGGGCTGCTCATCCTTGCTCGAATCGTAGTTGTCGAAGGCGTTGCCAAACGGCTTCGTTGCTGGAGCATCAAGTCCCAGTTCCTCAAGCGTTGGCTGTTGTAAACTCACAGGTCGGGCTCCTTGATTGAGTTAGCGTAGCAATCTCGAATCGTGCCTAATCAGCACTTATTTGATTCCGCTTTGGTCGATTCGGGCTTCGGATTGTCAACCGGGGCAACAACTAACGCTGCATGATCACACAATGCAAAAAACGCCTCAGTATAACAACTCAAGACAGCCTGCGCAATTGCAGGCAATTTGAAGATAGTGGGCGATACAGGACTCGAACCTGTGACCCCCTGCTTGTAAGGCAGGTGCTCTAACCAACTGAGCTAATCGCCCCTAATTTGAATTAGGTTGATTGTGTTCTTGAATCGGCTGTCGAACTGGAAAAAACCAAACGCAACTCATCGGGGTGCGGTAGTTAAACAGGCTACTGCATGAAAAATCGAAATCTTCATGCAGGATTCAATTGGGTTCCACCGAGCCGGCGTTAGCCGCCATTGGATAGTTGACGAGTGCGGCGAGCACGACGCTCAGCTCGCAATCGACTGCGTCGCTTGATTTCGCTTGGCTTTTCGTAATATTCGCGACGGCGCATTTCCTTCTTGATGCCGCTTCGCTCTACCAATTTTCGGAATCGACGGACCGCTTCTTGAATGGTCTCTCGGTCACGTACTAACAGCTTCACCATAACTAAAGTGGCTCCAAATCCAATTAATTGTTACTGCTTCTCATTTTCGGTCGCAGACGCGAATCTTCTTGCCCAAACATTTAACGATTGGGCATTTCAGGGTTTTTGGATTCCAGAATTAGGAATCCGTATTTGGAATTCCCAGTTCGGCATCTCCAATTGTGCCTGCAAGTCTCCCCACTCCGGTGATCTTGCTGAGTGGAATCGAGAATTCTAGAGCTTTCCGACCTATCCGTCCAGGGCTCTTTGCTGCCGGTATTTCCAGTTTGTGCCTCAAATCTTGCCTGAACGGCATGGCCAAAGAGGCGGCTGAAAATGCTTAGCTCCAAAGGTCTGGGTCAGTTAAGCCACTGCTATACCTGCTTAGGCCGCAGACGCTTGCATTATTGTTGCTTAGAAAGGGTGATTGGGGGTTGGGAAAGGCTTGATTTAGCGGCCGTTTTTCATGATCCGAACTGTTTGAGCATTAGTTGAAGGATTGGGCGGGAAAACGTTGCAGAAGATGTTCCCTCGCTGACGCAGCGGGTTGTAACCTACGCCCAGGCTGCAGGGCTGGATACGCAAATCGCCATAAAAACAAAAGGCCAACGGCCCGCCGGTTTGAGTGCAAACCGGCGGGCCGTTGGCCCTTAACTTACTCAGGCTTGATCACCCAGCCCGATGGGCTGGGCTAGGTAAATCGCTGGGCCTTCGGCCCGAAATCCCAGAAAAAACGCAACTTCAAAACTAGCGCCTGGGGCTCAACTCCGTGAAATCTCAGCCAGCACGATCGTTCGGATTCTTGGGCAAAGTCTAGCCAACGCTATCGCCATGCACATTCGGTTTCTACGGTAAAAAAACGACGACCGTCCAGCCAGGGAAGCGATTGTTTCGATCCTTCACGTAGCTCGCCCCAAGGCCGCGAATCGATGGGATCGATCGCGTGGCCTCATGCTTGACTTTGCCATCTGTGTCAATGCGAGCGATCGCGGAAGTCACATGGAGTGTGGCTCTACCACGACGCAGAAAAACGACACGGAGTGTCTTGGCACACTAAAGGCAAGCGGACGGCACAGGGAATGTGCCTGATGCTACTTTGATTGAAATGGATTTCGATGGACTTAGCTGAAAACACACAGGCGACACAACTGCTCAACGAACTGGATCAGCGACAGGATCAAGTCTTGGCCGAGCTTGATGAGCTGAATTCGCGGATCGAAAAGGTTCTCGAACTCTACCTTGAGAATCGTCGAGCCAGTTTGACGCCACCTTCAGCGACAACGGACGAAGTTAGTGTGGTTCGAGCTAAGGCTGCATAGTTGGGGTTTTGTTGAGAAGGGGCTGAGCGCTAGAGGACCGAAGCTCAGCGCAGCAAATTCAGAAGAAGCGGGCGAGGACGCCCGCGCACCGGTGCGGGCGGGAGGTCCGGGCACTAGGTAGTCTAAAAATGCGGGCGAGACGCCCGCGCACCGTGCGGGCGCGGACGGCGGCGCACCGGGCGACATCAAAAAACTATCGGCGCTTTCGGCGATAAGGCTTCTTCTTGCGCTCGACTTGGAACTGAGGAAGCGGCGAGGATTCGGTCAGCCGCTGGATCTCTTCGGCTTCTAATCCTGACTTACGCGTTGCAACACTGCGGAAGATCGTTAGCTCTTGTCCGACGGAGAGCATTTCGCGGCGCGAACGACCATGTGGGTCTTCAGGCCACGGCTCGGTCAGCTCTTCCCAGTCGAACAATGGCAACATGACTTGTCGCATGTAGTTCCAATAGGCTTCGCGATCAGTTTGCAAAAAGACCTTTCCGCCTTGGATCAAACGGCTGTGCATCAACGCGATGAAGTCTGGCGTCATCATTCGCTTACCAGCATCGCGCGGATCGGCATAGGGCTGCGGATGATAGATGTGGATCTCGTCGATCGAGCCCACGGCCAAGTAGTTCGACAAGAATCGCCAGCCATCGCAAACAGCGACGCGAACGTTGCTGAGCCCTCGCTGGTTCGCGCGTCGTGTCGCGTATCGAACCACTGCTGGCAAGATGTCGATAGCGATGTGATTGCATTCGGGACGACGAAGAGCGCTGGAGAGCGTGAAGCGACCGTTGCCGCAGCCGACCTCTAAGACGGTAGGAGCGATGCGACCGAAGAGCGTCTCGAGATTCAGCAAGCCTTCTTCAGGCAGTTTCTTGAGCGCGGTTTGTGCCCATTGCGACTGTTCGAGAATCACTCCCGGGATAGGAACGCCCATCTCGAATTCGGTATCGCCTGGCTTAAGTTCGGTTGGGACTGAGGAGGTTGCTTCACGACGCAGATTCATGCTTTGACTTTCTTTCACCCGACTGGGATGGCTATCTCTTGTTTGGAACCACGATTTCCTGTTTGCCAGTCAGACGAAGTGCTTCGACACCAGATCGGCATTTACAGTTGCGGAAAGGCGCGGATGAGTATTTGGCTAACTACCAGAATTACCACCAGTGATATTAGGTTGAGCCAGAAGCCGGCTTTGATCATGTCCCACACAGCAATCTTACCTGAACCAAAAACGATTCCGTTAGGTGGGGTCGACATTGGGAGCATAAACCCACAACTTGCCGCCATCGTAGCGGGAAAGGCAAACAATATTGGGTCGACTTTCATCCCCAAAGCTATGGCGACAACAATTGGAATCATGACTTGGACTAAAGCGATATTGCTCATCACTTCCCCAAGATAGACGCAGAGGATTGTCAGCAGAATCACCAACAGCAACGGATGTTCGCCAGCGGTCGCTTGAACCACTTGGCTTAGGGACTGAAGAAGGCCAGTCTGCTCGAGGGCTTTGGCCAGTGCGATACCTCCACCGAACAACAGCAGAATCCCCCAAGGCAGTCTGCGCGTTGCTTCCCAGTCCAAGAGTGCTTGACCCTTCTCTGCTCCAGGTATTAAGAACAAAGAAATGGTCGCTGCGATGGCGATGGTCTCATCGGAAAGCGGAATGGGTTCGCCGGTCAGCGGCAAGATTGGAAGGTATGGCTGGATCAACCCACGAAAGATCCACAGGCTAGTCGTGACAAAGAAGACAGCGACCATTCGCCAATGTACCGGCTTCATCGGTCCAAGCTTCTCGCGTTCGACTTGAAACACTTGTTCCGCGCGAGCTAGCGACAATTGCGAACACGGGAACAAAACAAAAGCCAATAGGAAGTAAGTCACAATCAAGATCACGATGGCAATTGGTGTCGCCCACAACATCCAGTAGAAGAAGGAAATGTTGATGTCTAGCTTGTCTGCAAAGTAACCTCGCATGAAAAGATTCGGAGGCGTTCCGATCACAGTCGCCATACCGCCGATGCTCGATCCATAAGCGATCGTAAGCATCAGTGCAGCAGCAAAGTTACGGTGAGGCTTAGACTTTAGTTCTTCTTCGCTGGCACCCTGGCTCAATAGTATGAGGCACGACATGGCCATGGGTAACATCATCACTGCGGTAGCTGTATTGCTGATCCACATGCTGATAAAGGCCGTCGACAATAAAAAGCCCAAGATCAATCGCGGAGCGGAAAGTCCCACGGCACGAATGATCAATAGCGCGATCCGCTTGTGGAGATTGTGCGCCTCCAAGCCCAGCGCCAGGACAAAGCCGCCAAAGAAGAGGTAGATCACCTTGTCGGCGTACGAGACCAACACGTTCTCTATCTTTGAGACTCCCAGTAGTGTGAACATGACGATCGGCAATAAAGCCGTTACCGCCAAAGGCGCGGCTTCGAAAATCCACCAAGTGATGACCCAACAAGCGGTCGCAAGGACTTCATTGCTTCCCGGTTTGATGACCGAATTCGCGGCTGTAGGATCGATTCTTAGCGGCTGAATGAAAAGAATCAGCAGGAATAGCATCGGGCCTAGGACCATGCCAATTTTTTTGTGATCCAGTCTCATGGAACTCTCTTCAGGATGTCGTGACGGGCTTTCGGCTATTTCGCTCTGCTGTTCTTTCGCGACGACATTCTACATCGAAATGACGGGCACTTCAGTCGGCAAAAAACTTCTTGTTGAAGGTAGAGCGTGCCAGCAAGATGCCAGCGAGATGCCAGCGAGACGCACTGGCACCGAAAAAACTGCCGGCTGGACGACCACGCACCAAGAACGATTGTCCGGGATTCTTGTTGGGGATCTCAACTGGTCAATCGTCCGTTACAATGATTCCGCTTACCAAAAGCGACTCAAATTACCTCACCTGCAATAAGCTACTCACGCAATCCTAATTCTCATGAACCAACCTTTGAACTGGAACAGCCGTCACTTGACTCGTGGATGGCAAAAGTCGATCACAGCCTTCTACTATGGTTTGGGAATGACCGAAGCCGACTTTGATCGACCTCAGATCGGTATCGGTGTTCCGCTTCTGGAAGGCAACATATGCAACATGCACGCTTATGAACTCGGCCGCGAGATCGCCGAGGGCTGCAAAGAGGTGGGGCTGATCGGTTTTCCTTTTGGTACGCCTGGAATTAGCGACAACATTACGCAGGGGCACGAAGGCGGCAACGCTAGTCTAGTTTCTCGCAACATCATCGCCAATTCGGCTGAATGCGTTGTTTCGGCTCACGGTTACGATGCCATGGTCGGCCTGCACCATTGCGACAAAAATGGACCAGGCTTTGCAATGGCTCTTGCGCGGATGAACTATCCGGGTCTGATCGTCAGCGGCGGTAGCATCATGCCGGGCTGCTACAAGGGTCGCAATGTGACAATCCTTGATGTTTATGATTCGCAGGCTGCAGCGAATACTGGCTCGATGACGCAAGCCGAAGCTGATGAGATACGGCGAGTCGCTTGTCCTGGAGCTGGTGGTTGCGGCATCGCGGCCTCGTTCAACACCTGGGGGATTTTGCTGGAGGCTATCGGGCTGATGCTTCCTTACAGCAGTTCAATTCCCGCAGTCGATCCCGGAAAGAAGGCTGAGTGCCGGCAAGTTGGTGCGGCCATTCGAAAGCTGCTGGAAAAGAACTTACGACCTCGAGACATCTTGACTAGGGCAGCCTTCGAAAACGCCGCTGCAACGATCGCAGCCGCGGGTGGTTCGACTAATGGAGTGCTGCATCTTCTCGCGCTAGCTCGTGAAGCTGATGTTGATTTTGGATTGAAGGACTTGCAAGAGATCTTCCGTCGTACCCCTGTGCTTTGCAGCTTTGCTCCACGCGGAACACAAACCATGGTGGACCTCCATTATCTTGGAGGCACACCTGTTTTGCTGAAGCATCTTTTGCGAGCAGGCATACTCAACCCGGACGTGATGACCGTCACAACGAAGACTATGGGGGAAAATCTTGCAGATGTTCCTGATGTGCGAAGCGATCAGGAGCTGATGGCTCCTATCGATCAACCGTTTAAAGGCTTTGCAGATATGCAGATCTGCTTCGGCAATCTGGCACCTAACGGTATCGTCTTCAAAGTCAGCAGTATGAAGGATCCAAAGTTCCGTGGTGTCGCAATCTGCTTCGAAGACGCCAAGTGTGTTGCCGACGCTGTTGAAGAGAAGAAGATTAAGCCAGGACATATCATCGTGCTTCGCAATCTTGGCCCCGTGGCTTCGGGAATGCCGGAAGTCTTAGTCGCCTCGGCGGCCCTGGCTGTTCCCGAGCTGGATGGAAAGGTCGCTTTGATTTCCGATACACGCGTCTCGGGAGTTTCTCACGGAGCGATCGGAGTCCATTGTTCGCCTGAGTCGGTAGTGGGCGGGCCAATCGCTTTCGTCAAAGACGGCGACGAGATTAGCTTCGACGTTCAAGCTGGATCGATCACGTTGCATGTGAGCGATGAAGAGCTTGCCAGCCGACGTAGCCAATGGAAAGCTCCCGTGCTAAAGCATACGCGCGGCTATCTAGCCGACTTTTCGGCAACTGTTGCTCAGGCTCATAATGGTTGCGTCAGTCGAGCGTTGATCGATTGCGAGTAAGCCGCAAAGCGTAGCGGAACGGCACAGGTTCATAAGGCGATCATAGGATGAACCGCAGTCGCTAGTTTTAAAGTTGCACCAATTGGGATTTCGGGCCGAAGGTCCAGAAGTTTACCAGCCCAGAAATCAGTCCCTCGCTAACGCTTCGGGTTGGGAAAGAGCTCAAACTCGCAGCACAAATGTCGGACCTTCAGCACAAAAGCCGGACCTTCAGCACTAAGAAAATGGCTTCAGTGTAGAACAGATTCACCTCCCCCAACAATCGGACCAAGAAGTTTCATGAGTTCATCAGTACGACCAGTCAAGATTACTCGGCAGTTCACTCGCAGCAGTCCAGGTAGCGTGTTGTACGAAAGTGGCAACACTGTTGTCCTTTGTACAGCCAGTTTGGACGAGGCTGTACCACCGTGGCTTGTCGGCGCGGGCAAAGGATGGATTACTGCCGAATACAACATGTTGCCGCATAGCACCAACAAGCGGAAGCGACGCGATCGCGACGGCAAGGTTGACGGACGGACTACTGAGATTCAGCGACTGATCGGGCGGAGCTTGCGAGCGGTCGTGGATCTTCAACGACTGGGCGAACGCACTCTTACGGTTGATTGCGATGTGTTGCAAGCTGACGGAGGAACTCGAACGGCCAGCATTACCGGCGGATTTTTGGCCATGTGTGATGCGCTCTATCCAGTCTTCGGGGGATCGGCTGAGCATCCGCTTACCGATTGCGTAGCAGCGATCAGCGTTGGCATGGTTGGTAGTGTGCCAACGTTGGATTTGGATTACGAGAAGGATGTCGCCGCCGATGTCGACATGAATGTTGTGATGACTGGCCGAGGGCGTTTCGTGGAGATCCAAGGTACTGGCGAAGAAGCCACTTTTGACGATGCTGAGCTTGCAGCGCTTCTTGCGCTAGCGCGATCGGGGGTCTCACAACTCGTGCAAATCCAACGAGAGTCGCTTGGCGATCAATGGCCGATCGGAAAGTGAGTTCGCGGCGGAGATACTGAATTGGGGCGAAGTTGACTCAGAGTGATCAACTTCCGTGTTACTCTGCGAATCTCTCTTGCAAACACTGCACGGTGTACTGGCCTTGTCGTAAGGCTTCCATGGCCATGATCGCTGCATTAGCGGCTGCTAAGGTAGTGATACAGGGAACGCCATGTTGCACTGCGGCTGCTCGAATGCGACCCTCGTCGGTTCGAGCGCCTTTGCCGTTCGGTGTGTTGATAATCAGCGAGACATCTTCGTTCTTCAGATAGTCGATCAAGTTCGGTGAACCTTCGGCGATCTTCTTAACAACCGTTACGGGAATGCCGCTCTTCTCAATCTCGAGCGCCGTACCTGGCGTTGCCAAAACGGTGAAGCCCAATTGGTTCAAGCGAGTCGCTATCGCTGCAATGCGATTCTTGTGACGTGAATTCAAGCTGATAAAGACGTTGCCAGATGTTGGAAGCACGACACCTGCTGACAATTGACTCTTGGCAAAGGCCATCGGGAAGTCGGCTGCAATACCCATGACTTCACCCGTACTCCGCATTTCGGGACCAAGCACGATGTCGACACCCGCAAACTTGCGGAAGGGGAAAACACTTTCTTTGATCGAGACGTGTTTCGGAATCGGCTCGCTGGTGATGCCCAACTGTGGCAGAGTGAATCCAGTCATGACTTTCGCGGCCAGTCTCGCTACCGGAACCCCAGTCGCTTTAGCAACAAACGGCACTGTTCGGCTCGCTCGAGGATTGACTTCGAGGATATAAACGTTCGTCTTGCCATCTTCAACCTTCAAGGCGTACTGAACGTTCATTAGCCCGATGACTCGCAACTTCTTGGCCATTGCCCAAGTTGCTTCACGAATCTCCTGAATCACTTCGTCGGAAAGGCTGAACGGTGGTATCACGCAGGCTGAATCGCCCGAGTGCACGCCGGCCTCTTCGATATGCTCCATGATTCCCATGACGACAACATTTTCGCCATCGCATATTGCGTCAACGTCGACTTCGATCGCATCTTCGAGGAAGCGATCGATCAAGACAGGTTGACCATCGGCGACGATAAACGCTTCTGCAACAAATCGTTCAAACTGCGCCGTGTCGTAGCAGATCTCCATCGCGCGTCCGCCAAGTACGAAGCTTGGTCGTACCAGCGAAGGGAAGCCGACCTTCTGCGCCTCGGTGCGTGCTTGAGACATGTTGCGTGCGATTGCGTTAGCCGGTTGTTTCAGCCCAAGTTGATTAAGCAGCTTCTGGAACTTCTCGCGATCTTCAGCCTCTTCAATCGTATCGACACTCGTTCCAATAATCGGCACGCCAGCAGTCGAAAGCGCTCGTGCAAGATTCAGTGGAGTTTGTCCACCGAACTGTACGATGACGCCATCGGGTTGGATGCGATCGCAAATGTTGAGCACATCCTCGGTCGTCAGCGGCTCGAAGAAGAGAATGTCGCTGGTGTCATAGTCGGTACTGACCGTCTCGGGATTGCTGTTGACCATCACCGATTCAATACCCAGCTCGCGAAGCGCGTAACTGGCATGGCAGCAGCAGTAGTCAAATTCGATACCTTGACCAATGCGGTTAGGTCCACCGCCAAGAATCATGATCCGTTTTTTGTTGGGATCCTTCGGCGGTAGTTCATCTTCGTCTTCATACGAACTGTAGTAATAAGGCGTGTAGGCTTCGAATTCAGCCGCGCATGTATCCACAGACTTGTAAGTTGCGACAATGCCGTGACGCTTACGCCAGGATCGAACTTCCATCTCGTCGCTACCCAGCAAGTTGCCGAGCTGTCGATCGGAGAAGCCGAATTGCTTAGCAAGCTTCATCAATTCTGGAGTGATCGCACTTAAGCTCTCTATCTTTCGTAGTTCATCTTCCAGTTCGACAATTTCAGCTAGATTGTCAAGGAACCAGCGATCAATGGCAGTGATTCGATAGATCTCATCGACGGTCATTCCGAACTTGAGCGCATAGCGAAGGTACCAGACGCGATCTGGATTGGGCCTCGCCAACTTGCTGCGAATTTCGTCTTCGTCTGGTGGTGTGGGGCTGTACCAAAGGTCCTTGTTGTCGCAGCCAAAGCCAAACGCGCCAACTTCTAGACCACGAAGAGCTTTTTGGAAGGACTGTTTGAAAGTACGACCGATAGCCATCGTTTCGCCGACGCTTTTCATCTGCGTCATCAACGTCGTATCGGCCTCAGGGAATTTCTCAAAGGCGAAGCGCGGGATCTTGGTGACAACGTAATCGATGGTCGGCTCGAAGCATGCCATCGTTTTCTTGGTGATATCGTTGGGCAATTCCCACAAGCGATAGCCCACGGCCAGCTTCGCAGCAATCTTCGCGATTGGAAAACCAGTCGCCTTGCTCGCCAGCGCACTCGAGCGACTGACGCGAGGATTCATTTCGATCACAATCATACGACCCGTCTTGGGTTCGATGGCAAACTGGATGTTCGACCCACCAGTCTCTACGCCGATCTCGCGAATCACCTTCAGGCTAGCGTCGCGCATGATCTGATACTCTTTATCGGTAAGCGTCTGCGCGGGAGCGACTGTAATCGAGTCGCCCGTGTGGACGCCCATCGGATCAAAGTTCTCGATGGAGCAGACGATGACGACGTTGTCGTCCATGTCGCGCATCACCTCCATCTCGTATTCCTTCCAGCCGATGATCGACTCTTCGATCAAGACTTCGGTGATTGGAGATTGAAGTAAGCCGTTCCGCACTAGCGATTCGAACTCATCGCGGTTGTAAGCGATCGCCGAGCCGCTGCCGCCCATGGTAAAGCTTGGTCGGACGACGCAGGGGAGGCCGACTTCCTTGAGAGCCGCGCGAGCTTGATCCAGATTGCCAACGACGAAGCCTTTACAAACTTCCAAGCCGATCTTGCCCATCGCAGTCTTGAACAGGTCGCGATCTTCGGCCTTAGCAATCACAGCCGGATTCGCACCGATCATTTCGACGTTGAACTTTTCTAGAACGCCATGTTTGGCGAGATCCATGGCCACGTTCAAGCCGGTTTGACCGCCCAAGGTCGGTAGCAACGCATCAGGTCGCTCGATTTCGATGATCTTGGCGACAAACTCCCACGTCAACGGCTCGATATAGGTTCGCTCAGCCGTCGCCGGGTCGGTCATGATGGTTGCAGGATTGCTGTTGACCAAAACAACTTCGTAGCCCTCTTCCCTAAGGGCCTTACACGCTTGAGTGCCTGAATAGTCGAACTCGCAGGCTTGGCCAATCACGATGGGACCGGAGCCGATGAGCATAATTTTTCGAATGTCTGTACGTTTAGGCACTTCGCGGAGATCCTTGCCGAGTATTAGTGATCCTACTTTCGGCCCCCTCGCGATCTACTTCAGATTCCCTGAAAACGGTGGATTCAGTTGCGAAGGGTCCGAACCTGACCGAATTAAAATTTCCCTAACGTATCATGCGAATTGACGTTTTGCCAAGGGGTCAGCGGCACCAGCTTCAAAGCTTGTTGAAAGTGACAAGATAAAGCGCCTAGAAATCGTTGGGAGACTGGCCTAGAAACCGTTCCGCGATTCGAAACAGCGTCAAAGTTGTCACTCTGGATGGCAAAAAGGCACACAAGATTTCGGGTGAGTCTATCTGTTTTGTGGGTAGATTGGTATTCTGTCAGCATGACTTTTTGGTAACTCTTTAAGCGTATCAGGCACCGCAATGACTCAACTTGACGCCGACCAACTGCTCGTCCAGCGCATTCGCAGCGGTGAAGCGAACGCTTGGGAAGAGTTGATTGCCAGGTACGAAGGCAGGCTGCTCGCCTTTGTGGACACTCGAATTCGCAACACTGCCACGAGCGAAGATATCGTCCAAGAGACTTTTGTGGGCTTTTTGAACAGCTTACCCAACTACGATTCGAATCGCTCACTCGAAAGTTATCTCTTCTCGATCTGTGCCTACAAGCTGACTGACGTACTGAGACGCGAGGGCCGCAGGCCAGCGATCTCGCTCACGCAGAATAGTGATCGAGGCAGTTCGGCACCTTGGCAAATCGCTTCGGTGCATGCGCGACCAGCTAGCGCAATTGTCCGAAGTGGCGAGCGAAAGCAGATTGAAGAGGAAGCCTTGGTCATCGCTCTTCGCGAGCAAGTTGAGAAATGGAAGTCCAAAGGCGACTGGCAAAAGCTGAAGTGTATCGAGCTGCTGTTCGTTAGCGGTCTGGGCAATAAAGAAGTTGCCGACCTGTTGGAGATCACCGAGCAGCAAGTCGCCAACTTCAAGTTCGATTTTTTGGCTCGAACAAAGAGCCTCATCGGACGACAGAATCTGAACGAAGAGATCTTCCCCGAGCTTGCCGAGAACTAAGTCGCGGCAAATTGAATTCGGGCAAACTGAATCGTCACGAGAGAATCCGTGACTACATCTTCTGCAATAAGACTGTGTGCCAGCCTGTGCAGTAGGTTTCAAAGCCTGGAGCGATTGCGTGCGCGATGCAATAAGGACGGCCCTCGATCTTTTCGAAGATGTAACCGTTCTTGCGGAAGAGCGAATCGAATTTCTCGACTGGGAATCGATTCTCGAAAATCGGTGAACCGCAAGACGCGACCGGAGTTCCGTCCGATTCGACAAACATCGCCGTGGTTCGTTCGGCTTCGACAGAGTCCAAAGGCAGATTGCGCAAAATCGCTTGCGAGAAGGCTCGCCAATTGAAGATGACGCCCAGGACGCCCAGCGCGCGACCTCTTGATGCTCCGTCTTCGCGGACGGCGCAGCTATAGATCAGCGATTGTTGGTTGGAAACCAAGTGCGAATCGTGAGCCGATTGGAAAGCGTATTCGTCGCCACTATGACTTCCCAAAGCGCGTTGGAACCAGTTCGTATCGCGAACATTCATGCCAACCGAAGAATACAAGTCGGGCCGACCGTTGGCCACGATGTTCCCTTCTAAGTCGCAAATGACTAGATCGAAATAGACTGTGTACGCTCCAAGGATCACAGCCATGCGTTTGGCTGCGTAATCTAAGCTGCTGGGTTCCAGAGTGCTAAGAGCTTGAACCAACGCCGCATCCGTCGCCCACCAACGCACATCGCAAGTACGTTCGTACAAGTTGCGGTCTACGAGATCGATCGAATTCAGAGCGATGTCGACCAATCGAGACCCGCGTACATTGCCACCGATCACAGTGATCAGTTCATTGACTGAGCCAACAGTGCTTGTGGCCAGCGAATCAGCCACCGAGGCTGTTTTGTTGCTGAGCGTCTGCATCTCTTGAGCTACGACGCCGAAGGCCGCGCCGCGTTCGCCTGCACGAGCAGCTTCGATCCTCGCGTTCAAAGCGAGTAGCTTTGTGTTGCTATTGATTGTTGATATTTCGCTGACAGCGTTTTTCATCGTCGTCGAGAGGGCTTGGATGATACCCAAGACGCGATCTGTGTTGCTTTGCAACTGTCCATCAGTGTTTACTGTATCGTTCACAGTGTTCAGGGTTAGCATATCTGCATTCCGGTCGTATGGGGCATTCAACGAAATTCTGATTGTGCCGGTTGTAGCGATCGACGTACCGTTAAAGAACTACCGTCAATTCTCCGCCACCATCAAATGCCCTACAGTTCAGAAAAAGCAAACGTCATTAGAAGTATTTCGTAACCTTTGATGTCAGTGACAACCGCAGATTACACCTTTGACGGTAGAACTCGGTTTTCTCACCACCTAGGACGGTTCGAAGAGCACGATCCAGACTTGCCCGAAACTCCACAAATAACGCAATTTCAAAACTAACCCTGCCTTTCAAGAAGCCTCTTCAAATCAAGCTCAGCCTTCTAGTCGTGGAGCATCAAAACTAACTGCTGACTTGTGAAATCCATTGAAAATGCATCGGTCGATCTGCTAAGATGGAAATCGTATCCAGTGGAGTAATCGCATGAGTCAGTTAAGCAAAAGTTCCGCAGTAAGCCTTGGTGTAATGTTCGCGGGATTGCTTCTTTCGATTGCCGGTCCAAGAATCGAGCCATCCAAGTCGCTATATGTAATTGGGCAAATGTTGATCCCCTTTGGATTCATCCAAGCCCACTTTGGGGCAGCCAAAGATATCAAGCGGACTGAACGGCGGCTGTTCTATGTGCTTGGAATTCTGGTTGTAGTGTTGGGGCTCTGCTCGGCATATCTCGGCCTACGAGACTATCAAGCTTCTTGGCCACGGATGGTTGCACTTGTGATTGCAGCACTTGTCCTGCAACTGCTGGTATCCATCGTTTGGACTTGGATCTGGAACGTGAGTGAGAAGTTGAGACCCAAGGTAGATTGAGAAAGTGCTTTTACAATTGCCCTGCGTAGTTGCCCTGCGCAATTGCTAATTGACATTTATTTAGCGATAGGCGGATCGTCGAGTCGGGTGATTCCGCATGTCTCTCGCAGCCATCGGTCCGCGGCATCGTCATACCTAGAACCGTTGTTCGATAGCAGTTCATAGAATTTTGTGTCAAGCTCGTGGAATGGATCCCATTGCTCGCGGCTGCCACGCATCGGGAATTTTTTCAGCAAGCGTTTGCGGTCAGCTTGTGATCGTGGATAGTCGTCATCGGCCAACGTTTTCATCGCACGACGAATTAGATCGGCGATGTCATGAAGCTCAGATCGCTCACACCACTCGTAACCTTGGTCCGTCCAGCCTTCGTAGGAGAACGCATCGTGCTTCCATACCCATTGTAGATAGAACGGCTGCTTGTAATCAGCAAATGGTCGTTGTGCGGGATCAAGATTGAAGGCTGATTCCGCTTCATAGCGACGGACTGCAAGCCATAGAAGTAGGAGGCCAAGCCCAACAACGAGAAGTGTCTTTTGCTCTTTGTCCAAGTGAGATCTTCCGTGCTCTATGGCTGGTCAATAGGTGGAGAACGCTGGAAAAGTATCGCTGAGCAGTTAGCTACTTAGTCCAGGCCAGCGATGTCTTCAGGATTGATTTTGCTCCGAGGAACTTCGACTGTTGAACCATCTCGCTTCTTGAGGACCACTTTGTCATCGTCGATCGAAACAAGCTTGGCTTCAACTGTGTGTTGGCCGGATCGCCAGGTACGAAAGCCCAGTCGAGCTTGAACGGCTTGGCGGATGCTCTCTTCCGTAACTTGCTGCAAGACGGTTACCGAGGCGGTCATACTGCGTTTCCCGATCTCCACGTTTTCCGTTCCAGCGACCATGACGGGAGCTGACAAAAGCTCCCCTGGATGAAGGCCGGCAGTGGATTCCGCGTAAAAGAGATACGGGTTCTCTTCCCAAGCAACTAACACATCGTGTTGATTGAACGAATGGATGATGATGATATCGCGAGCGAATCCGATAGTATTGTTCTTCTTGGGATCCAATGCTGGACCAAAGTTCATCAGTAGTTCAACCACGCTCTTTTGATCATCTTTGCCTTTGAGCGACCCTGCTAGCTCGTTGGCTTTTTTGATTCTTTGTTGCTGACGTTCAATAGTAGTGCGCTTTGTTTCTTCACTGTCGAAGAACCATACGGGCGTTTTGCTGCCGGGTACCTTCGCCTTGACCACGGCGGAATCGCTATCGCCCAAGCTGGGCGGGATAAATGTCTTTCCGTTTCGCATTTGGCTAAGCTCGGAGGAAAGCCGTGTCTTCTCGCCTCGCATGCCGCTAACTAACTTGTCGTAGTCGCGAACACCTATATTCACAAACTTGTTGAGGGCCTCTTGAGAAATCTCTTGGCGAACTAACCCTCGTCCTCCTCCACCACTACTACCCGACTCAGGCTTTCTAGACGGTCCCTCTTCTTCCATCCGTATTCTGCCAACACCTGATGACAGTGGAACCGGAACGACGCCGACCGAGTACTTAATTGCGTTGCGAACATCGGTGACGGAAATACCGAAGTTCAAGTTTTGTGCTCGACCACCTCCGGACGCCAGTGTGCTCATCCCAACCAGTTGGCCCGCGCCGTTAATAAGTGGGCCACCGCTGTTGCCTGGTGACAGTGGCGCATCAACTTGAATCCAAGTTCCGTCAATATCGTTACGATCAACATCCGAGCGCATTTCAGCCGCAGAGCGAATGGCGCTGACGATTCCATTAGTGGCACTAAAGGCGAGGCCAAGCGGAGCGCCCAAAGCAACGACGCGTTCACCTTTTCTGGGCAAGCTGGACGCGATCTCGATCGGCGGTGCATCGGTGGTGTTGATCTTGCCCACGACGATATCACGGGCTTCGTCAATCAGCAGCGTACCGACAATTTCGGCCTGTTTACCGTTGGGGAAAAACGCCATCGCACGCTTCGCGCCAGCGAGTACGTGGCAGTTGGTGACAATCGTACCACGATTGTCAACCACGAAACCGCTTCCCAGGCTAGGCCCTTCGTTTCCGTCTACCTCGATGCGAATCACGCTTCGCTCAACGCGCTCGATTACATCCTCGAGCGCCTCCTGAGCCGCGGCCACGTTGGCGATAATGGATAGAAGCGATAAACATGCAAACAGTGCGAGCGATTTGAAAGACATCAGACTGCCTCGGGCTGGATCAGGAAACGATGAATGAGTTCTACTCGTTATCAACGATGAAAAGTGTGCGAGACTGCGAGTCGCAGATTTCAACCTTACCGAAATCGACAAACTTGATCGCGTCAAAGATCTTGCCGTTGTAGTTGGAGATGCTGATCGTAGCATAGTTGTCATGGACTTGCACATCTGCAACGCCACCAAACCTAGATGCGATTGTGGCTCCCATCAGTCTTAACTTCTGATCCGGCTTACGCGAAATGACCTTTAGAGTCAGCGAAGAAAATCCCTGAAACTTAGCGCGAGGAAAGTTGGGGATTTCGTTTGTGTTGAATGCGGTCGAGCCAGTGGACGTAGAACTTGTACCAGAACTCGAGCTAGAAGTTGTACTGGAGGTCGAGGGTTTGCTATTGGGCTCGCCAGGAAGCGCAAAAGGATTGATCTCTTCGGTTGGTTCAGATTTTGGACTCGCACCCGAGCGTTCGCTTCCGTAACTGGCCAGCGAATTGGCCGATCCTGCGGGTGACGAACTAGGCAAAATTCCCGAAGCGGCGCTCGACGGTGCCACAGACGGCGAACTGTTCGAGGTAATCTGGTTGTTCAATCCACTGTCATTTCTATTCGTTTCGCTTCGGTTCTTTGTGTTGCTGGGTGTACTGTTGGAGCTTTCGTTCTTGGCTAAGGCTGAGCCTGTGTCCACGACTCCGTTAATCCGATTTTGGACGCGTTCCAAAGCTGTGAGTTTAAGCTGAGTTAACTTGTGAGACTTCAGCGCCTGATCGAGTCGAGTCTTGCTATTGTCGATCTCCTTTTGGATCGACTGGCAAGTATCTCCGTATCCTTTCAGTTGCAGCTCGCCGAGACACCATCGTCGGAAATCCTCTCCGCATTCGAAGACTTGTTTTTGTTCAAAGCTCAGTTCCGTGCGAGACTCTGATTTTTCTGTGTAGCGAATGTACTCGCTCTCCAGATCATCTAGGCACTTCGCGATTTCTGGAAGTTCAGCATCGATAGAGGTCTCTAGCGCTAAGGCCAACTTCTGGTCGACCAAGCGAAAGCCGCCGAGCGCGTCTTTGCAAAAGGCTGCAGCTTCGTTGGTGCTGGTCGCGAGTTGTCGAACTCCATAGTTGTGTTGCTTGCCAATCAGGTCGATCAAAGTCGGTAACTGATCGATCTTACTTCCGCGAGTAGCCCCGGCCGGTAGTTGGCTTGCCGTCCTCTTGGTCTCTTGTTGTAGATCATAGACCGTCTTCAGTCGTTCACGAAGTTCTGCAATATCGGCTTCGCCAAGCCGATCATGACGAACACAAAGAAGCAGGTGATTGCGAAACGATTCGACGCGCTTATTCAGCTCTTGCGGATCTGGTTTATCACCGCTGGACTTCATGTAGTCGCGAAGATCTTCGAGACAAGTTTGGTAGCCTTTGGCCAGTTTCGCGGCGATGGTGTTATCTGACCCAGAAGAGAAAAACATGTACCCCACGACGGCGATTAACAGAAGTGCGACAAAACTACCGGCTGTAGCGAGGATGATTGGTAGTCGTTTGTTGGATCCATGGGCAGAATTGGATTGGTAGGAGGTCTTCGACTTTGAACTTCCGCTGACCGACTTCAGCGATCGAGGTGGCGGCGCTGAAGACGTTGAATTCGACGTTGCCGCGCCAACTTCAACAGCTTCCACGGTAACAACGTCATCGGCAAATATGTCTGGAGCGGAAGCATTAGGCTTTGGATTCTTCGGTCGCTTTGAATTGGCTGGACGACTTGGTTGAACAGGTCGAGCGACTTCTGGAGCTATCTGGTCACTCGGGTCGTCAATCAGCGTTGCCATAATTGGCGCTTGATCGACGACGATAGCAACGACTGTCTCTTCCTCAAGCTTGTCGCTTTCGACTTCAAAGAAATTGCGGCAGACCGGACAACGGACCGCTGCAATCTTGAGAGTGGGACGATTGAATCTCATTCGATTCGAACAAGCCGGGCAATTTGTTTGAACGATGGTCATGAATGTAGAACTGTTGAAGCGGAACGTCCGAGAAATCCTTGATTAATCGACGCCCTTGAAGAAAGTCTTTGAAGGAAAGCAAAGACCCTATTCTAACGCCAATCCCCTCTTGTTGCGAATAAGTGCGTCGCGATCAGGCTGTATTTTTAAAAAACCGAGCAACAGAACGGAAGAATCAGTAAGGTTGCGTTAATCTCCATTTTGGGCAGAGTTCCACTTAGACACCAGCCAGGCTGGTAGGTTCCCTGGGGCGGTACGCGGACGGTCTCGACCTTGGTTTAACGGTAGGCGTCAGGGGGATTTTGTTTAACGGAGTTTAACGGAGTTTAACGGAGTTTAACGGAGTTTAACGGAGTTTAACGGCAAGCCGCAGGCGACTGAGCTTCAGACTCGGGGCAGGAAGCCAGCGGCGTTGCAGGACCCCGCGCACCGGAGCCCGCGCACCAACCAGCCTCAAGCGATGAGCGGGATTTTGACGATAGTTCCTATCAATCATCAATCTTGACTTATTTGATCATATTAGTAGACTTAGACCTGGTTGCGATGGATTTCACCTTGGAACTCATGTAAATCATGGCTCATTCAATGCAAAAGCCAACTCCCAAGCCTCAGGGCGACTCGCAGGCTTCTCCCGTTCAGCTTCGCGTCCTTACTGCTTCAGACTTCTCCGGGGGATGCGGCGGATGCAATACTGCCATGGATGGTTCTTCCTCATCTGACGAACCGGAGACTTCGACGCACGTAGTTCCCACCGCTTCGGCCGAGTTGCTGGAGCAGTTGGCTCTCGAAAGCCAGGCTCTGGAAAAGGCTACGCCGCAAGAGATTCTAAAGTGGGCCGTGGATCGATACGCGCCAAAGTTCACGATGGCAACAGCGTTTGGGCCTGAAGGCATGACGCTGATTCATATGATCGCTCAGATCGCTCCGCAAACTTCGATCTTCAACCTAGACACAGGCTATCAGTTCGACGAAACGCTGGAGCTTCGAGAGCAGATCAAGCGACGTTACGGCATCGAAGTAGAGCTCAAGAGACCAAAACTGTCGGTTGAAGAATACGAACGGGTCAACGGTGGTCCTGTTTATTCGCACGATCCAAACCGCTGCTGCGAGGAGCGTAAGTTGAGCGTCCTTCGCGAAGCTGCCGTCGGCTGGGATGCGTGGGCCAGTGCCATTCGTCGCGATCAAAGTCCCGATCGTGCCAAAGCACCGATAGTGGGTTGGGACAAGAAGTTCGGCTTGGTGAAGGTCAGCCCATTAGCTAACTGGACCAAGAAACAGGTGTGGGCTTTGATACTCAAGGAGAACATTCCTTACAACCCGTTGCACGATCAAGGATACACCAGCATCGGCTGCAAGCCATGCACTCGCAGTGTTCTACCCGGTGAAGATGAACGCGCTGGACGATGGAGCGGTTTTGCCAAAAAGGAATGCGGGCTACACACGCAAGATTAACCCGCACATTTTTCCATTCTGAATTTCCAGTCCACTCACTTAGTTCGTACTCATCATGCAACTGCCCATCAAAGCACATTACGCAACGATTGCTGTGCTCGCGTTGGCATCGCGATACGATTCCGGCGAACTCGTGCAAGCTCGCGTCATCGCTGCTGATCACGCAGTCCCAAGTCAATTTCTCGGCCAGATACTTCAGCAGTTACGCAACGCTGGGCTGATTGTAAGTGTCCGCGGATCTAGTGGAGGCTTTCGATTAGCTAAGTCCCCCGATTCGATATCGGTGGCCGACGTTGTCGAAGCGGTTTGTTCGAGTGCTTCCACCGAAAACAACTTGCCCAGCAACGATCCCATCACTCGCGTCGTTGGCGGCGTATGGCAAGAGCTAAACGAAACTCAGCTTCGATACCTCGAGCAGCTTAAGCTCTCCAGCCTAGTCCAGCAGATGTCACCCGAACCCGCCGCAATGTTCTTTATCTAGTGGACCGTGCAGAGGACTTGTAGGGCGTGTGCAGAGGTCGATGTAGTTAGGGCTACAACTACGAAAATCCCCATCGAAGGTGTTTATTCAGAACACCAGTTGTCCGACCTCGCAACACGCCATTGCAACACGCCATTGCAACACGCCATCGCATGACGATCACCTAGTATTGACGCTCTCTAGTACATGATCCATGCCAAAACTGTGGGATGTGAGTGAAAGAAAATCAGACGCCGAATCCGGCTGGGACATTTCTAAATCTCAACTGTAAGCTGCATTGACTACGACAGCCAGCAGTTCGTTTTGGCAGAAAAATGGGAGGCAGAAATATTCGTTTCCGTAATTTTTCTGCCTCCGATATTTTTGCCAACCAACCGATTTACGACTTCAGATGTTCGAGGTCTACTCAATCATCTGAGCCCACAATTTTGAGCTGGATCGTCTACTAGGTTCGCAGAAACGTGTGCTACGCTTGCAGTCTATCTTTGAGCAGAGACTTAACCGATCGCGGGACTCTTATTGTGCAAGCTCACTTGGTAAGCGCACGGCTTCTCACACCCTGCGAAGATTGCAGAAGATTGTAGGGCGTGTGTAGAGGTCTAATTAGTTGACGCTACCACAACGAAATTCGCGATCGAAGCAGTTGATTTAGAACACCAGTTGTCCGACCTCGCAACACGCCATTGCCACACGCCATCGCATGACGATCACCTAGTATTGACGCTCTCTAGTACATGATCCATGCCAAAACTGTGGGATGTGAGTGAAAGAAAATCAGACGCCGAATCCGGCTGGGACATTTCTAAATCTCAACTGTAAGCTGCATTGACTACGACAGCCAGCAGTTCGTTTTGGCAGAAAAATGGGAGGCAGAAATATTCGTTTCCGTAATTTTTCTGCCTCCGATATTTTTGCCAACCAACCGATTTACGACTTCAGATGTTCGAGGTCTACTCAATCATCTGAGCCCACAATTTTGAGCTGGATCGTCTGCTAGGTTCGCAGAAAGGTGTGTTACGCGTGCGGTCTATCTTTGAGCAGAGACTTAACTAATCGCGGGACTCTTATTGTGCAAGCTCGCATGGTATGCGCGCACGGCTTCACACACCCTACGACTACGACGACTGCAACGAGCGATCGTAAAGTCGGTACGTCTTCGAGCACTTAAGTCCAGCTCGTTCAAGGCTGCCGCGAGAGAGATGGTTCGATTCAAGCACCCACGAGAACTCGGCTTGCGTAATTCCCATCTTCAGCGCATCAGGAAGCATTCTTTCCAGCGCCAACAATCCGAATCCCCATTTCTGAAACTCGGGAATGACATTAGTGCTCATCATGCGCACGCGTTTAAGCTTTCGCTTGCCGAGTAGCAGCGTCAGGAATCCGAATGGAAACAAGCGTCCGTTAATCTTCTTGATAAGCGGATTAAAATCCAAGAGCCCAAGTCCCGCGCCGATAGGCTTGCCGTCGACTTCGATGATCGTTGTCAGCTCAGGGATCAGCAAGTGTTTTAAGCCTTTGGCTTGGTGAGCGACCTCTCTGGGGCTCATCGGCACGAATCCCCATGTGCCAACCAGCGAACGATTGTAGATGTCCAGAAAGAGATTAACCTCTTCGTTGAATTTCTTCGGATTAAATGGTCGGACTACGACGTTGAATCGACGCTTGATCTCCTTGATGACGAAAGCAAGTTTCGGATCTATCGTAGCAATCATCTCAACGTGGCCATCAAAGGCCAACAAGTCCTGACACTTCTCGAAGCCCCAACCCTTGATCAGCTTTTCGTAATAGGGCAAATTGTAGGTCATCATAAACGTCGGAGGCGTGCTGAATCCAGAGACCAATAATCCAACTTCTTGATTCAGATTTGGGTTCGCCGGCCCGCGAACATCGGTCATGCCTTTGCTGACTAAGAACTTAGCCGCCGCATCAAACAGCATCGACGCAGCTTCTTGATCGTCATAACATTCGAAGAATCCAAAAAATCCGCGCTGCTCTTTAAAGCGTTCGATGTGTCCATAGTTCACTAAAGCACAGATGCGTCCAACCGGCTTGCCATCGCGAACAGCTAAGAAGTTCTCGCAGACGTTATGATCGTAAAATGGATTGGCGCGAAAGTTGACGCCTTCTTCGAGTGCCATCATCAGTGGTGGAACCCAATTAGGATCATTGCGATAGATGTCCCAAGCTAAGCGAACGAACTGCTTTTGCAGCTTGCGGTCTTTCCCGACTGTCAGAACTTGGCAGTTACCCATCTGTTTTCTTTCGCGAAGCGTTCTTGATTGCAGTTAGGGACGCATTGCGTCGGACACTACTTGTTGGTCAAAGTAGTTAATACACATTCCAGCGTCGACGACGATCGACTGAGCTGTGATGCCGCTGGATCGTGGGCTGAGTAAAAACGCGGCCGTATTTGCGACTTCGTCGGTAGTCACAGCGGACTTACGAGGAATGACGCGTTCGGCATAAAGGTAGGCGTCGACATAGCCTGGAATTCCAGCCGACGCGCTGGTCTTCAGCAATCCAGCCGAGACGGAATTGAATCGGACTTGGCTAAAGCGGCTAAAGGACTTCGTGAGGAATGCCAGGGAAGACTCCAAAGCCGCTTTGATCGGGGCCATGAATCCATAACTCTCGCTGGCCATTCGAGTTGTAGAGATCCCAATAGTTACGACGCTACCATCATTTTCGATAAGATCCTTCAGCGCGCCACATAGGGCTGTCAACGAGAAGCAACTGATATCTACGGCTTGTAAAAACTGTCGCCGAGTCGTCTCGTGGAAGGGACGAATACCGCCTGAGTAATCCGCGAAGGCAATTGAATGAACGACGCCGTAGATGCTTGAGTAACTTTGCTTCAGGTCTACGGCCAACTGGTCAATCTGCTCTTGGTACTCGACATCACAGACGAACACCGCTCGACCATCTAGCAACTTAGCAAGCTGTTGCTTACGTTCTTGGCTGCGGACGACATAAATGACCTCAGCACCGGCTTCTTCGAGAGTCATGCCGATGCGAAAGGCGACGCTCTTCTTGTTCGCGACTCCAAAGACAACGATCCGCTTGTTTTCGAGCTGCAAGAAGTTTGTCATAGACGTAACCGAGATTGTTAGAAAGGAAAAGTGCGATCGTAGCGCATGTTGAAACTACTGCGGAGCTGCTGCGGAACAAGCAAAGTCCAATCGGGCGGCCAGTTTGCCACCGACGGTGATCTTGCCGGTCATAAAGTATGCGGATGAAACGACTTCGTTGAGCGTTACTTCAATTTCGATCGTGTCGCCAGGACGCACCATCTTCTTGAACTTGACCCCGTCCAAGCGAGTCGCCACTGGCACCATCGCCTCGCCGACTTGGATATGCGAGGCGATCAAGATGGCTCCGGATTGCAGTGCGCTCTCACAAAGGATGACACCAGGAACGAGTGGGAAGCCTGGAAAGTGTCCCTGCACGAAATACTCATCAGCGGAAAACGTCTTGCGACAAACAATTCGCTCCGGCGACTGCTCCACGATCTGATCGACCAACAGCATGGGAGGGCGATGCGGAATAGCGGCATGAATGACTGCCAAGGAAGCGTCGTTGGACATCAGGTTACTCGTCCGATTTTCTCTTGAGTCGGTGAAGTCAATTTACGTGGGTGGGGAGCGGATGCGGGTTAGTTGGACGTGACCAGTTAGCTAGTCGTGGCTGGAGCTACCGAGCCTGCTACTCCGGACCGCCCCTTCTTCATCAACTGTTGGTCGACATCGTTGGCGACGATCACTCCATAATTGATCGCACCCAACCAACCCGACATGATGATTCCCACGCTGCCGGCATGGTAAAGCCCCGGAATTTGTTCGGGCAACGCGCGGCTTACGGCCAAGCCTTCGAACTTAGTACCGAAGCTGGCCCCCGACAAGTGTTTGGTGTAATGCTGAAATGTGTTTGGCGTTGCAGCATCGACGGTATCGATCATGTCGTGGATGCCTGGAACGTATTTTTCCAAAGCATCCAATGTTGTATCGATCAAATCTTGTTTGCTCTCGTTATAGTCTTCCTCGGAAAGATTTGCCCAGTCGCTGTAGTTGGCATTGGTACTGCTGACCACCGCAAACTGTTGCTTCCCGTCAGGTCGAGTGCGTGGATAGTAGAAGCTAAATGTTCGACTGGTGATGTCTCGACTCAGTAGAGCTTCCGTCCTAAATAGCGGCGCTGTGGAGCTGAATAAAAGATCGCCCGTGGATTCCTCGATGGTGCAACCCTCTTTCAAGCCCATGTAGACTTGCGTGCTACTGTTGTTCAGTCGCACCTCTCGCGCTTGATCGACAAAGCCGCGATCGAACTTGTCTTCGCCAACAAGATTGAAGATCGTAGCTTTCAAGTTCGAGTTGCTGACGACCGTTCCACATCCGATGCGGCGACCGTTGACAACGACCGCTTGGACTCCGTTGCGATCGACTTCGATCTTTTCTACGTCGCAATTGATGCGGCAGTCAACTCCGTTGCGTTTCAGTTCAGCGCCCATCTTTCCGACTAGGTCATCGGTCCCGCCTTCGTAGATGAAGACGCCTTTGGCCATGAAGTTCGAGAAGACAATTCCGTAAGTAATCGCTGGATCTTCGAGTGTCGATCCGTTGGCGTAAGTGATGGGCTCCATCAACAACCGAACGACATCTTCGCGACCGGGGAAGAATTTTTCAAACAGTTCGCCGGTAGTCATCGATTGATCGTCAAAGAAGTTCATGCCTCGCGCGGTTTCGAAGAAGCTCTTTACGCTTTCCGCGGGAACGCCAAATTGACTGGTCAACAGGCGCGTGAAGTCCTCGCGATTAAAGGTGGTGGTGAGCGAGAACATGGGATTGTCGAAACGGATCTTCTCGAGCTGGACAATGCTGTTAGCGATCTCTTCTGACCAGTAACGGCGACAGCTTTTGATCATTCCGTACGGGAAGCCGTGTAGCGAAATGTCGAAGATATGACTCTTCGGTCGACGGAACCAGGTCGCCAAGCCGCCGAGTTTGTAATGCTGTTCCAGCAGCAACACCTTATGACCTGCGCGGCCCAGAATGTTGGCGGCGGTTAGCCCAGCCAGACCGGCTCCGATGACTACAACATCGTAATAGTCTTGGCATCCCTTCAAAAAGTCTTTCGGCATGATTCGGTCAACTCAAAGTACAAAAATCTACTGGATTACCGGGCCCAATCTTCCGCGGCAGGCCCCACCCCTCAGAGTGGCTCGCTTTGTCGTTCTGCGGATCGGCGAGGTGGCAAAGATAAGGCAGTTTTTGCATTATGCCAAGCGTTAACGTAACGGAAATAGTATTTTAGGGAGGACTCAGGTCGCTCGGCTGACGTACAATTGGTTGCTCCGAGTTGAACTGCCGTCAGATCTTCGATCTACTGAGTCTTTGGGCTTCCAACGACAGCGTCAATTGTCGCGAAACACTTCACCAACTTCCTGCGAGAAACAGCTTGTTTGATACGCCTCGGTCACTTAGCCGCTTCAGTCAAATTGCCTTGGTTTGTTGGAGCTTACTTTGCACATTGCCGACCGCGGTAGCTGCGCAAGAGCCAGCCGCTTTGACGCGAGCCGATTTTGCTGCCGAACTCGTACGACTGGAGAAGATCTGCGATCGGCTTGGATTGACCAAAGAAGCCGAGATTTGCCGCAAGTGGTTGACTCCCACGCGAACCGATCATCATCGACTTTATCTTCCCGCTGATTTTCCTGCCGAGACTGGCAAGAAGGAAGTCGACAGTTGGCGGAATCACTTTGTTAACGCTCGCAAGCGTTACGCGGAACATCTTTACAGCAGCGCAAAGGCCGCCGCTGAACAAGGCAATGAGGTCGCGGCGTATCGATTGGTTTGGCAGACCCTTCGCGAAAATCCTGAGCACGCAGATGCCAAGCGTGTGCTCGGCAAACTAGCGACCTCGCTTGCAGCAAGACCACAGCAAAGGAATGGCGTCAAGGTCAACGAGCTGAATGCTCTTGGCAACATCAACCGCTGGCAATCGCCGAACTTTCAGCTCTACACGCGAGCTTCCGCCAAGGCCAGTCTCGCGATGGTTCAGCAACTGGAGCAGTTCTACGTTCTTTGGACTCAGAGCTTCTATGAACTTTGGGCACCTTCAGGAGTGTTGAAAGATCGAATCGCCGGCGGTGATCGTGCTTGGCCTGACACCGATCGCATGAATGTCGTGCTTCTGGGTAGTCGCGATGAATATCTCAAGCTGCTGGGGTCTAGCGAGGAGAATATCGGTCTTTCGGTAGGATACTACAACCCGACGATCAAGATGAGCATCTTCTACACGGCCGACGATCTCACCGAAACGCTCAACCACGAATTGACGCATCAGCTTTTCTCTGAAGCCTCGGACCTGCCTCCCAGCCCGTTGATTGAGAAGGTGGAAGGCGCTTGGTGTATCGAAGGCATTGCCTTGTACATGGAGTCGCTGACAAGCACTGACGAAGGTTTTACAGTAGGCGGATTGGATGCCAGACGCTTACAGACGGCTCGCTATCGAGCGTTGCGAGACGAGTATTGGCCGTTGTGGGACGACTGGTGCCGAGGATCGTTGCTTAACTGGAAGGCTTCATCCGATGTCGCCTTGATGTACTCGCATGCAGTCGGGTTAACGCACCTGTTCTTCGATATCTTGCCTGAGCGAGACGAGGCGCGAAGCGTCTTCATCAACTACATTCGCAGCGTCTACGCAGGCAAGCATTCGCCTAACAAGCTCTTCGAGATCCTAGGCGGCAGCGAACAGAAAGCGCAGTTGAACTATCGGAAATGGATGACGATCACAGACGATCAGCTCAAGGTCTTAGTCGAATCGCCCGAGCAAGTACGAAATCTTGTACTTAGCCGGAGTCAACTGACGGATTGGTCGATTCTTGCAAAGCTGCCGCGGCTGAAATGGCTCGACGTGTCATTCTCCAACATCACGAGTGATCAAACCGCTTGGATCGCGGAGCTTACCGAGCTGCAACGCTTGAGCTTCGAAGCTACGAAATTGGATTCCTCAGTGATGCCGAATGTTGCGAAACTCCGCAAGCTCAACGAGCTGGACATTAGCATGTGTACGATTGACGATGCTGGGTTAGCTTCGCTGGTCAGTAATTCGAACATCGAGACGCTGTGGCTCACTGGAACCAAGATCACAACGAAGTCGTTCCCCACGCTTTCTACCATGACGAAGCTCAAAAGCTGCGACGTGAACTCAACCGTGATTACCAAAGAGCAATGGCAAGAGTTCGTCTCCAAGCATCCCCGATTGTCGAAGAAATAGACGAAGGCCAAATTGTTTAACGGCAAGCCGCAGGCGACTGTGTTCTCCGCGACTGCTCTTCGTTTAACGGCAAGCCGTAGGCGACTGTGTTCGCCGCGACTTCTCTTCGTTTAACGGCAAGCCGTAGGCGACTGCGTTCTCCGCGACTGCTCTTCGTTTAACGGCAAGCCGCAGGCGACTGCGTTCTCCGCGACTGCTCTTCGTTTAACGGCAAGCCGTAGGCGACTGCGTTCTCCGCGACTGCTCTTCGTTTAACGGCAAGCCG
>CAYWNG010000003.1:0-3129 GCA_964458685.1 uncultured Pirellulaceae bacterium | reverse complement strand
GGCGACTGCGTTCTCCGCGACTGCTCTTCGTTTAACGGCAAGCCGCAGGCGACTGTGTTCTATCCGACTGTGTTATCTAGAATCATGAAGCCCAGTCGCCTGCGGCTTGCCGTTAAACGACTTACCTCTGGTGCTTGCCGTTACACCCAGTCGCCTGCGGCTTGCCGTTAAACGACGTACCTCTGGCGCTTGCCGTTACACTCAGTCGCCTGCGGCTTGCTGTACGAATTACCCCACTATTCCGAGCGATTCCAGCTTGCCGGGATTCGCCAGTCGGTTAACCTTATCCTTACAGTGCAGTATTAACCTTAGATCCCATCGCTACTTGAATCGTCTTTCAAGATGAACACAGACAAATCCCAAGTCGAACTACCGGACCCCGATCGAAAGGCTGGGGCTGATGTGGTCATTTGGGATGGCCAGTGCAATTTTTGTCGAGCTCAGGTTCAGCGACTGGCTCGTTGGGATTCAGGCAAGCTCAGCTATTTGAGCCTACACGATCCGCGCGTCACAAACTATTGTCCCGATCTCACCCAAGAGCAATTGCTCGAACAGATGTGGGTCGTCAAATCCGATCGATCCGCAAAGTACGGCGGCGCGGACGCGGCGAAGTATCTCAGCAAGCAACTTCCCAAGCTCTTCTGGCTATTCCCGCTATTGCACATTCCGCTATCCATGCCACTATGGCGTTGGATCTATCGCCAAGTCGCCAAGCGCCGCTATCGCATCAGCGGCCGAGACTGTGATTCTGGAACGTGTCGAATTCCGTAGCCGAAATCAACTTCAAAGCGATATTTGTTCAGCATTAACTGCATCGATAGCAGCCCACTACTGTGACAGAGAGATTCGCATATGTGGAACTGCACGGAAGTATCGTAGTTTTTTCATCGGCATTAACTGATCAGCATCCAAACCGTTTGTTCAGCCACGAAGTGGCGACACATCGTTAGCCCCGGTTGAGGGCGGCGAGTCTCGCGAGCCAAGCGTAACCCGGGGTCCACCGTGAGAAGGATTTGGCGATGAGGGCTTATGCTGCCTCGTCGTTTGTCATCTTTCGAACCGCAACATCAGTTACGGAGTCCACTGGTTTTTGCGAAGTTCATGTCAATTGCGTACCCTTCAGGGCTATCGGCTCTCTCGCTCGTTTTCCCAGGGCGGCGCTGCGCTGTGCCCTGGGATTTGGAGTTGAGGCGATTCAGGCCAGAAGACGCAAGCGGCATGGATCCAGAGCCCCTGACAATACTTGCCGCTCAACCGCCACGGCATTACGGCAAGTGCAGCTCATAAAGCTACTTCGTAGCCTCGCTCTTGTCGGCCTTGATGCTGATGTCGAGCTTTTCGGTCAAGGATCGGTACGGACCTCTGTAATTTCCTTTGCCATCTGGGCTTAAGCGGATCGTTGAACTGATGGTAAATTTCTTGCTGTGATAGCCTTTTTCATCTGCGTAATTCTTCTCCCATACCCACTCAACTTTCACATCAAATCGATCAGAGATTGGCAAGTAATTCACTTCCAAGACACGGTGGTCCTCGCCAAACTCCCGTATGGCGGCCTTGATTCTCTGGGCAACTCTTCCTGTCAACCTCTGCGGAACGGGAACTTCTTTCGACTTAGGCTCAACTGTCACCAACACAGGCCAATGCTTGAAATCCTTTAAGTCACCTTCGTTATCATGCATGCCTGCGATGATATCGCAGCTTGATTTGAGTTCTTGCGCCGCTTTATTTGCAAATATCAAGGTACGAATCGAGCTTAGTGTCGCGTCGGCGGCGTTGTTGTCGCTTGCTGCACCGGGCGTTGGAGATTTTGCATCGACACCTTCCGGGGAAATCCACTTCCATTCATCGTCTTTCTGAAACAGATCGAGAATTGCCTCGCTTCTCTTGGCTTTGAGGTCGACGGAGGCACCATGGCTAACAGCAATCGCCGGAATCTGAGCACGGCTTTTGGACATAGCAACAATCATCTCGGCGTGCTTGATGCTGGTTGCCTCATCATCCGTCCGTTGCTGATGGTTGACGACAATAAGTGGATTTTGGTTCTTTCGATCGAGTAGTCGAGCAAAGATTGGCGCGAGGTCCTTTTCGTCCTGTGGTTCATCGGTATTTTGACTACGAATCTCTTGAGCCTGAGTTTTCGAAAATCGAGAGCTCCAAGCGATCATCAAGGCTTTGTCGCTTCCACTTGCGAAATATTTCCAATCGAGCGCTTCCGCAATCGGCTCAACAGCGCTCTTTGGTACATCGGCCAGTACAACAATTTCAGTGTCAGCTTTCAACTGCTTGAGCTTGAGGATGACTTCCGCGGTATCGTCAGCTCGTCCCGCGAGGTTCCATGTCAAGATGCGTATTGGCTCAGTGGCAGTGCAGATTTGGCACGTCAACACGAGCGAGATCGTTGCTAATAGTTTGATGAGCATAGTGGGTTGAGACAAATAGTAGTTCATTGGGCAATCTGCAAGGCGAAACGAGGGGCTAGTTCAAATTGTACAACCGACTGCTGCTATGGCAGGTCGAATGCATCAGATCAGAATATTATACCTAAATGTGGGTCTTCTCGATAAGACGCGTTGATCCTTACTGCACATTGCTGCCGTACCTGAGCCCTCAAGTCTGCTGCTGATTGCTATGCTCGGATCGATTGCAATTAGGTTCAGACATCGAAGACAAGCTTAGATAGCTGGACATCGATAGTTGGACATGAAAAGCGGACTCCGAATCCTCGAACCATTAGAACCAGCGGCGATAGATCCATCTTTAGAACTTCAATCGCTTGATTGACTATTGAGTTTAGATTGGATAGATTGCGACTCTCTAAGTTTTGTTCTTGGATGGCTTCTCGAAGGAGTATAGATCATGCAACGTCTACCATTCTTGGTTTGGATGGCGCTCGTGGGCTCGTGTTTAGCTCAGGACTCAGCGGCTCAAAAGCCCACTCAACTGCCTCCTCCAGAACTGAGCCTTTCCAATGTCAAGCTGGTGAAATTGTCCGAGGACAAGAAGAGTTTGGCAGTGATCGCTCCAAAGACTCGTTCTGAAACACAGACTCGTCTTGAGAATAAAGTCGAGTACAAAGAAGAGGCAAAAACTCGTGTTGTGACGATCAACGGAAAACCGGTGGCGCAGGAA
>CAYWNG010000002.1:0-32401 GCA_964458685.1 uncultured Pirellulaceae bacterium | reverse complement strand
GTGTTCCTACATCCAACATGGACAGTGTTGTCGTACCTGATGGATACGTTGCTGAAGTTTTGTATCGCTGGGGCGACCCCATTGATGGACAAGGTCCGGCCTTCAAGTTGGACGCCACCAACACAGCCAGCGATCAAGAGCGTCAGGCAGGCATGGGTCACGATGGCATGGAGTTCTTTGCCATTCCAGGAGTCGACCCTAACCAGCGTGGCATGCTGGCCCTGAATCACGAATACACCGATCAGATCCTTTTGTTTAGCGATGGACTAGCGCCGTTGCCTCCTCAAAAGATGCCGCTGGAAAAGGTTCGCAAGTCGATGGCATCACACGGCGTTTCAGTGGTTGAGGTTGAGAAGCAATCTGATGGGAATTGGAAAGTCGTACCCAGCCTTCGAGCGCGTCGGATCACTGCGGACACTCCTGCAAAGATCGCTGGCCCAGCGGTGAAGAAGATCGGCGAGACGACTCGAGGCACGGTCAACAACTGCGCGGCAGGCAGAACGCCGTGGGGAACCTACTTAACTTGCGAAGAGAACATTCAGCAGGTCTTTGGAACTACAGATCCCAACTTCACACCAACCGCCATGCAGAAGTTGTATGGGCTTAACAATCTTGGTTTCTACTACGTCATCAATGGCCAGACCATTCCCGGATTCCGTTGGTGGGAACAGATCAAGCGCTTCGATATTGCCGATCCCAACAACGACTCGGAACGCTTTGGCTATGTCGTCGAAATTGATCCGATGAATCCTGAAGCACCGCCAGTGAAGCGAACCGCGTTAGGACGATTTCGCCATGAGAACGCCGAGCTCACCGTCGCACCGGATGGGCGCGTGGTGGTTTACATGGGCGATGACGAAATGAACCAGTATGTCTACAAGTTTGTATCCAAAGGCAAATGGGATGCAACGACTCAAACTGGTACGGCAGGTACTGGCGTGAGGGAAATGGCTGGACTTCTAGACGAGGGAACGCTCTACGTTGCCAAGTTTGAAGAGGCAGGCAAGGGACGATGGTTGGAGTTAACTCCCGGCAAGAACAACATTCCTTCCAAGCAAGACGATCCTATCGTCGGCATGGACGCTGCAGATATCTGTGTCTACACACGACACGCGGCAAAACTAGCTGGTGCAACTCCCATGGACCGTCCTGAATGGCTGGCCGTTCATCCGCAGTCCAAGCAAGTCTACGTCTCATTGACGAACAACAAGAGTCGAACAGAACCCAACGCAGCCAATCCTCGCCCTGTCAACATCTTCGGTCACATCATTCGCTGGACGGAAGCAGGCAACGATGCGACCGCAACCGAATTCCAATGGGACGTATTTGCACTTGGCGGCAATCCAGCTCATCCCGATCCAGTCAATCGCGGAAATGCACAGGGCGACTACTTCGGCTGTCCCGATGGACTGAAGTTTGACTCGTCGGGCATCCTTTGGATTCAAACCGACATGTCCAGCAGCGTGATGGGCAAGCCTGGCTACGAAGAGTTGGGACACAACATGATGTTGGCAGCCAATCCTTCGACTGGCGAAGTGCGAAGATTTTTGACTGGTCCAACTGGCTGCGAAATCACGGGCATGTCGATGACTCCCGATCGCAAGACGATGTTCGTCAACATTCAACATCCTGGCGAACCAGCCGACGACATCAGCGACACAAGTGCGCCGATGAAGTTCAGCAGTTGGCCCGATGGACCTCAAGGCGGCCGACCACGCTCGGCAACGATCGTCATCCGTCGGAAAGATGGCGGCGTGATCGGATCGTAGCGGGCTAGTGGCTAGGAGCTAGGACTAAGCAACGCGATCGATCTTCAATTACTCGAAGCCTGTTTTTCATTGCGAATGAGAAACAGGTGCTTCTCGCCGCGAATGAAAATATCACCGTTAGAAATCGCCGGCGAAGCAACGACACCTTCGCCCAGATCGTTTTCCGCAACAACACTCCACTCCGACTCTGCATTGACAACAGTAGTTCGACCGCTCTCTTCGGTGATGTAGATGTTCTTTCGATTAGCAACCATCGAAGATCGAACATTGCCTACCGCGCGATGCTGATTGAGTAGCTTGCCTGATTTTGGATCAAAACACGAGTAAACTCCTTCGTCAGATAGCACGTGTAGCTTTCCGTGAGCCAACAAGGGAGATGTCATGTACGGGATTCCTCGCTTCGCCGACCAAACAACCTTGGGTGACGCTTCCGAAGCGTGATTTACGTTTTGCAGATCGATAGCGAAAAACAGATTATCTCTACCGCCGCAAACGTACGCCATGTCATGCTCTGGGCTGATCACCAACGACGAGACTGTCTTGGAACCCGGACCGTCGATCTCCCACAACGTCTTTCCGCTCGAGCGATCGTAGGCGATCGTCTGCTCAGCGCCTGAAAGCAAAACTGCTGCAGTGCCCCGAATTGAACATAACATCGGAGTCGAATAGGAACGGATCTTTTTGGATCGAGGAACCTTCCAAACAATCTCCCCAGTCTCCGCGCTCAAGCACGCGACAAACGCATCGTGTCCATCCTGAAGCCCACTCAAATAGACTTTGCCATCCGCGAGCACCAGATTTGTACAAAAACCATGCGAAGCTTCAAAGTCACCAACTCGATTGCTCCAAACGATTTGCCCATCAAAATTGACTGCCGAGAGCAACAACTTTCCATCGACTGCAAAGACAACAAAAACATGTTGACCATCGGTAACCGGCGTCGCCGATGCAGGAGTGTTGTCGCGGTGCATCGGCTCGATAGGTGCCACCGCTATTTGACGACTCCACAAGACCTTTCCGGTCTGGCGATCGATTCGAAGCAACTCCCTTGATTGGCTTTCCAAGTTGCAAGTTGTTAGGAATACGGCGTCATCCCAAACGATTGGAGAGGAATGTCCTACACCTGGAACAGGAATGCGCCAATGAATGTTCTCAGTCGGGCTCCAACTTGTTGGAAGATCCTCCTCGGTTACGGAGCCATCATAGCGAGGTCCTCGCCAACAAGGCCAGTTGTCTGCATGTACGAATGGTAGACAGCCTACCATTGCAAGAAGGAAACCAAGTACTTTAAGTCGCATAGATTGGTCCTTAACGTGTAAGTCTTCATTGACTCTGTGGTGCAATCGCCGCAATAGTCGCCGACTCTGGTCGATCACTTTTGGGCGGGAGCAGGCAAGTGTGTTGGATGAGCCTGAGCGGCCTTAAGCTCTTGAGTTCGACTCTGCAACTTCTCTAATTGATTTGCTTGATCCGCCACTTGCTCGGCGAGCTGTGCTTGAATCTGACTGGACTGTTTCACAAGCTTGACTAAGTCGCTATTGAGCGTTGCCAAACTGGCCAGCGATTGATTCGATGCTTGCAAGGACTTTTGTAGTTGATCGATCATCTCTTTCGCTGCGGCAAGTTGAATCGCCAGAGACTGATCGCTGATGAGTGCTTGATTGCTGTCTGCTAAAACAGCGTCTGCAGAAGTAACCGTGGAGTTCTTGAGCGTCGCATTTCGCTTGCCCGCGTCCAATTCAACTTTACTCGCAAGATACGTCTCGTGCTCGGCGTCGACGCGCGCGAGCAACTTGTCGATCGAACTAGCCTCAGTAGGAAGTTGAATTGCGGATTGCAGCGCCAGGCCTTTAGCAGTCAGGATAGTTAACTGGCCACTTGCATCTCCAACAACGAAAGACCGATTGTCGGCAGTTCTTGAAAGAACCTCCCCTTGGTCATTCAAGGCAAACCTTCCTTGACATGCTTCCGGCGAACTCCAAACAACCAGTGCATTCTTGCGGCCTACTGCGGCGATTGCATCAGAGCTACGATCAATCGCGAGAATAGCTCCTACTTCAGCATCCCAGCGGCTAGATAGCTCACCGTGATGAAGATTCCATGTACGTAGAATGCCATCTTCGCCACCAGATATCAAAGTCTCGGACGAATGATCCCAAACCAAAGCATGTACCGCGCCAACGTGGTCCTTGAGATTCTGAAAGACCGTTCCACTTTTGGGATCCCACACGAAGATTCCTCCGAAACGATCACCGCTTGCCAAGAGTAAACCATCTGGGCTAAAGCACACATCCAAGACCCAATCCGTATGCTTCTTCAGCGAATGTGTCACTTTGCCAGTCGAGACGTCGTATAGTCGAACGGTTTTGGTCGGGCCTCCAACTGCTAAAGTCTTTCCGTCAATCGAGAGGTCCATTCCAAGAATGGAATCTGTTTCGTCTCCAACTTGCCAGAGCCTTTCACCGGATTCAATATCGAAGGCGATGACTGTTCCCGATATCGCTGGCTGGCTTGTCCCCACAAGCAAAAGCTTTCCATCGCGCGAGAATCGAAGCGCGGTTACGTTGCCATCGACATCTAGCGCTCCGAGGAAGTTGGACGAAGTTGGTTCGATTAGTACAGCTTGTCTAAGCCCAGCAATAGCGATCAAGTTTTTGCTGGGATGAGCATCCATCGCTTTGATTGCTGTAAGCTGCGGCAAACTACGAACCGGAGCAAACTTGTTACTCGGCTTCCTTGATCCAACAACGCTATCTGTCTCGACATTGGCTTCGTTCGACGCCATCACAGGCTTAGCCACAACAGCGGTTGAGACTTTGCTTTGGGCAACATCTTTGTCCCCATTGGCCGAAGCAGCGACTTTCATCTCAGAAGTAGCAGATGGAGAACCACTCTTCTCGGCCAAACCTCCCTCGATCCAACGTCGGATGATATCCTGTTCGCGAACTGGCAAGCGAGGGCTATTGGGAGGCATTACGGGATCGTCCAGATGTGCCACGGTCGTATACAAAAGGCTAGCGCTAGGGTCCCCTGCGACCACAACAGCTCCGCTAGCAGATCCCGACTTGATTGCAGCCAAGTCCTTCAGATCCAAGTCGCCTCGTCTCTCATCGGGATTGTGGCAGGTCAAGCATCGCTTACGAAGGATCTCTTTAACTTGGTCGTATCCAACCCTATCATCGCCAATAGCCAAGCTGGGCAAAGCAAAGGCTAATGCCGTTGAAGCTAGTGCGAATGCAGTCAGCGACCGAATGAATGGTGCGCGGGCGTCCTGCCCCAAGTATGCTACAAGTATGCGACCCATATTAGTCTATTTAGCCTTAAGGATGCTAGTGATTGAAAATAAACTCATTGGAGTTGAGCACTGCCCAGAACAGATCGACCAGATCAGCTTTCACATCGGACGACGTCGCGAGCCTAGTTTCGATCGCTTGCGTCTCGGACGCGGTGGGAGATCGAGTCAAACAGGTGAGATAGATGTCGCTTGCCACTTGAAGTGGTTTTCTAGCGTTCGAAAACTGCTGGTCGATCCAACCGCCATCGATGATCTTCGCAGTCGTATTCTCGCCATTGAGTAGATGCAACGCTTGCGAAAGCGTGGGAGCTGTACTGACCTCGCAACTGCATGGCGTATTGCGACTCGCGCGACCAAAGGTTGAGAGAAAGTAGTTGTTCGAATCGCCATTGGGCACTTCTATCGCTCGACCACCCAGTGGTAAGCCAGCAAGCTTGTCCGTCGTACCAGTGACTTGACTGATGCAATCCAGCAGCACTTCGGCTCTTAAGCGACGAATTCTAGCGTGGCTAAAGTTTCGATCATCCCACTCGTTCCAAGCAGTCGTTTGAGTCGCCAGTTGGTACGTTTTGGAACAACAGATATCTCTCACTAGCTTCTTCACGTCGAATTTGTACTCTACTAGCTTGTGACCCATCGCATCCAATAGTGCTGGATTGCTGGGTGGATTGCTAACACGAACGTCATCGACTGGATTGACGATTCCTAGCCCGATGTAATGCGCCCAAACTACGTTGGCGATGTTGTTTGTAAAGGCATTGTTCTCTGAAGATGTGAGCCAAATCGCTAGCGCTTCACGCAAGTCGGCCCCTGACTCTGTTTCAGCGAACTGGCCGCCCAAAAACTTTGGCTGGACCTTTCGTCCAGGCACGGGATGTTGCAAGCTGCCTTCGCCTAAGTTGTAAACAGTGATCTCGCGAGGATCCTTAGCTTGCTTGTATCCAACTTGGCTCACAAAACCTGCGAAGCCATAGTAGTCATCCATGGTCCAGCGATCGAAGGGGTGGTTATGACACTGTGCACATTGAATGCGAGTTCCCAAGAATGCTTGGGCAATGTTTTCGGCTAGTAGCTGAGGCGTTGTCTCGGTCTGATAGTATGTCGTGGCTGGATTCTCGAAGGTACTACCGCTGGCAGGAATCAACTGTCGCAAGATCTGATCCACCGAAGTACCCTGGTGAACTTTTTCGCGGAGCCAAGCATCGTAAAGTTGCAAACCCTTGCTTGAGAGACCGTTTGCATTTCGAATCTGCAGCAACTCAGCTAGTTGCATGGCCCACATGTCGAGATAGTCTTTGCTCTCTAGCAATTCATCTACCAATAATTCACGTTTGTTTCGAGCGTTGCTGTTGAGAAAGCTCTGCTGCTGTTCTAGCGAAGGGAGACGCCCTGCGATATCCAAGTAGACGCGGCGCAGAAACACTTCATCGCTGCATAATGGCGAAGGCAGAACATGCAGGTCCTTCCAGCGCGCCATCGCTAGAGTGTCGATGTAGTTGTTGGGTTCGAACTGCATTTCGGGATAGCTCTTGCCGCTTCTAACGACTATCGAAGTGCCCGCGGTGAACTGATCAAATCGAGCCATCACAAAACCGCTGCCAGGACCTGTAGCATCAACCGTTCCTTGATTCGTCACAGTTGCCACAGCATCGTTATTGCTAATGAACACCGCCAAGTCCGTTACGTCGCGCGTACTCCCGTCGTCATACTTGGCCACGACAATTAGACTTTGCTTCATCGCTGGCTGCATCATAACGATTTGCCTTGGAAACACCTCTATCGAAACTGGCAACGGAACGCCCGCTGGATCGGGACGTGCGCCGCGAGCAATCCAAGTCACCAGTACGCGATGCTCAGTCGATCCTGGCGTAATACAAGCGCCACCTGTGTGCGGTACTTCGCCAATGGCTTTGTTGACTAGCAAACAACTTTCTGGTTGAGCCAAGTCGATACGCCGACCGCTCATCTCGCGAGTCAGACGATAGAAGTCTCCCTCGGGATCAAAGCCATAAAGACTCAACTGAAAGCCGTCTTTTCCCGATGCTGCACCATGGCACTTGCCAGCGTTGCAGCCTGATTTTGTAAGCACAGGCAATACATCATTTCTGAAACGCAGCGGTCGGGCTTCTGCACCTTCGGTAACTCGAATTGTTGAAGTGGCTGATAATCCATTCCATTGCGCCCGCAACTCAGCTTTACCGCCCGTCGCGGCGTATACGACTGAGCCCTTAATCGTTGCTGCATCAGATGTCTCGAGCTTCAACTCGGCATCTGCGGTGACATCGGACATGCTTCCATCGGCAAGTTGAGCGATCAACTGAACCCGTTGCTGGTCGCCCTGGTGAGCCATTTCGATCGTAGGCGGCAGCAAGACAATTCCCGTTGCGCTCGATGTATTCTTCTCAGATGCGTTCTTCTCGCGAGAAGAAGTGGTTATCGCTTTGCTCAACGCACGTTCTTGAAGTCTCTCTTGAGCGCTGCTGTCGGTCGCGATACCGATCATCGTAAGCAGTGAAAGTAGAGCGACTGTTGCGGACTGTGCCCACAGCGATTTCTCAGTCTTGAGATTGTTTGCCATTTTCTTTCCTTAATGCTTCGAGCGGTGAGAGCACACTGCCGTCTTCGGCGCGTTGAAGCTTGCCTTGTTCGGCGATTATGAGTGGATTGCTTGAGGGAACGAGATAGCTAACATTCGAACCATTCAGTTGCCCAGTCAGTCGACAGACAACGCCAGCGAACTTACCGACTGGAGCTTGAGGGGAAACGCATAATTCAAAGCTCGTCCGATCTTGATTTGTCATGACGGTTTGTGATTGAGCAGTGACTCCCTTGGGCAAGCCTTCTAACTGCGCAACCATTTCTTGGGGCACAGGGCCATTGAACTTTAGTTGACAATTCACGGTAGCCGAAGCGCCTCGCTCGGCCGCCAGACCAGAGAACACTCCTTCAATCGGATTCGGCCCGATGTGCAAATCAATTAGGTTGGAGGCAACCTCACGATCCTTCAGCTCGTTGAGCTCAGCCTGATTCCTCGCAGTGCTGCGTGATCCATTGCCACCGCGTTCTTCAGTACGTTGCCTACCCTCGGAAAGACTCACCATCGCATTAGCTGCCAATCGGTAGTCGCCCTTCGCTGCGTCTTTTGTTGCCGCAAGCTGATATACAGCATGTTCCTGATCGCTGCCGATCACTATGAAAGGCTCACCGGAACAACCATCAGGCAAGAAGGGAAACTCGATGCGAACCGCACCGTTGAAGTTGGAACTTCGCTTAAGCCGAATCTTGAGATCGATGGTTCCATTCACAGCGAGATCGGTCTGCGATTGCTCTAGCTCGATAGAGAACGGAACTGGAGTTGTTACCGCCACAGCCAATCTGTCCACCGACGCCGCCTGGTAGAGTCGGTCCGCCGATTCCGCGATCAGATCGACCACTTGATTAAAGCCACCCACGACTTGCTGGTCGTGGGTCTGCGACGTAGCAACAAGCTGAGACAGCTTTCCAGCAACTGGGGCATTTGCTTCAGCTTCGAGAATAGCGATGGCCCAAAACTCATCTGCCGGAACATAAACGGGAGTCGCTCGTACGCCTTCTGGTAAATCTTCAAATCTAAGCTCAGCCGCTCCTTCGATGTTGTCGCGACGTACTGCGACTTTGGCTAGAGCGCGATTGCCTTGCGGAATGGCAACAACCTGTTGTCGCTGTGAAGTCCGTTCGGGTCGTGGCAAGAATGTGGTCAGTGACGGAGTGTTCGGCGTTGCCTCAATACGATAAACCCCGCGTGGAGTTCCTCGATGAAGTTTGTCGCGAATCGCAATGACATACGTGCCTGTAGCAGGCGACGCAAATTCAATCGCACTGTCGTGGGAATCCCAATCGTCATTTTGAGCCAGCAGACGCCCCGAAGCATCGTATAGCTCCAAGTAGGTATCGATGGGAGAGCCAATTCTATCAGCAAAGGCCTCGATCTTGATTGACTGCCCAGCTTCGATCTGTAGGTCGAAGCGATCGACATCGCCACTAGCCTCTAGTATTCCATTCAGGGCAATTGGGACTGTGCTTAACGGATTTTGACTTGTCTGAGACTCTTGCGTTTCAAAGACGTTTGGAAAGCTGGACAGTCTGAAGGGAACCGGCGAAGGCGAGCTCTGCTGTTCATCGTGAGCGAACAATTGAAACTTCGATGGCACTGTCGGCAGTGAAACCTTGCGTGCTGGTGAATTCGATCTGTCCGATGGCCCCGTAAGGAACTGAATCTGCAAGCCTGTACCAAGCTGCCCTCCAGCGGGAAAGGCAACGGCTGTTGGTGGAAACGATCCTAGATGCAAAGCATAATGACTGTTACTGCTACCGCCGTAATTGCTCTCGCGGATTTCGAAAACATAAGACCCATCTTCAGGCGCCTCAAAGGTAAGGCTAGGGTCTTGGCGCAGCAATGAATCATCATCACTGGTTAAAAGAGTCTTTCCATGCGAATCGAAAACCGTTAAGACGGTATCCAACAACTCGCCACCCAAACGCATCGCAGCAACTTCAGCGGTCCAGCGCTGTCCCTGCTTGAGCCGGACTACGTAGCGATCATAGTCGCCGCTTTGAAGAGTACCCAAGACCGTAATGTTCTCAGTTGGAACATTTTTTGCGGCATCAACGCTCTCTCGCTCTCCCTCACGCAGGACAGGAAAGCGGTTCGTGCTGATCGTTCGCAATTCGGAGAAGCCACCGTCGCCCCTTAGGCGGAACGCATGGCTAGCGATTGAACAAGTATCTTCGACCTCAAGTGTCACGCGCAACTTGTAGTCATCGACTGGCTCGAACTTCGTAGCTCGAATTCCCGCAGAGTAAAACACCACTTCGCTGACACGACTTAAGCCAGCCCCGATGATCTCAATCTCTGACGAGCGACCCAGCTTGACCATCGGCGGCGAAACGGACTCGACCGATGGCGGCGCGGCCTGGAGTAGTGCGCCGTTCATTACGGTTATCACTACTATCACAACCAGTACATCATTGATTCGTCGAAAGTTCTTCACGTTACACAACCATTGCGTTAGACCAGAATAGATATTCACTCAAGCAAATCGACGCATGAGCTTGGAATCAACACGATGACTTCTCAGGCTTCACAAGCTCATGCGTTCGATTGGTGTTTGAACTTAGGCAAGCAAGTCGCGTTGTACCTGTCCATTCATGACAATTGCCTGAGGCCGATCACCAGGGGACATCAACTGCTTGCTTGCATCAATGCCCAGAAGGTGATAGATCGTCGTTGCGTAGTCTTCGATACCCAAGGCATTGTCGGCGGGTTCAGCCGCTAAGGAATCTGAAGCTCCATGGATGTAGCCTCGCTTGACTCCACCGCCAGCCATGACAATGCTGAAGACGCGTGGCCAGTGGTCTCGTCCACCGCCAGCGTTCACGCGCGGTGTGCGGCCAAACTCGCTTGTGATTAGAACTAGGGTTGAATCGAGTAAGCCGCGTTGTTCCAGATCGGTGATCAAGCCTGCGAAAGCGCGATCCAAATCCGGCAACTGCGTTTCAATGCCGCGGTAGTGATATGCGTGGGTATCCCAAGCACCGTAGGTCACTGTTACAAACCTTGTACCGGCTTCGACTAAGCGACGAGCGATCAGCAGGCGTGCTCCCGCCGAAGGACGAAGAATTGGCCCCCAAGGTTCCATTCCGTAGAGCTGCTTTGTTTGTTCGCTTTCGCCGTTTAAGCTAAAGGCTTCCTTAGATTCTTTCGATGCCAAGAGTTCGTAGGCTCGCGAATAGAAGGAATCCATCGTGTCCAGTTTGTCGTCTTTTTCGATAGAGTCGAAGTGCTGATCGACCATCGACTTCCACGACTTGCGACGTTCAAATCTCACATCGTCTACACCTTCAGGAAGGCTCAGGTCGCGCACAGCGAAGCCTCGTCGCGCGGGGTCACCACCTAAAGCGAATGGACCATACGCATTGCTCAGGTAACCGCTGCCCGAGAATTGGCTTCCGGCGGTTGGAACAACTACATAAGGAGGCATTGCGCCGCGGGGGCCAAGCTCGTGCGCAACGACGCTACCAACACTTGGATAGACCAGTGCGGGACTTGGTCGATAGCCGGTGAACATACTGTGCTCGCCGCGACTATGATCAACTTCGGTGTGAGTCATGCTACGAACTACAGTAATCTTGTCAGCAATCTTAGCCGTAGACTGCATGTGGCTACTAAAGTAAACACCAGGCAGGCTAGTAGAGATCGGTTCGAGAATTCCTCGATACTCAAGAGGCGCGTCGGGCTTGGGATCAAAGCTATCCATGTGCGCAAATCCACCTTGCAAGTAGATATGAATCACATTCTTAGCGGTGGGTTGTTTGCGATTGCCTGAGGCTTGAGCTTGGAGATGAAAGTAATCGCCAAGAGTCAGTCCAAGGCCACCTAGCCAGCCAACGCGAAACAGGTCGCGGCGACGCGGCCGAAAGTGCGCTGGATCAGCATGCCAAGTTCTTGGATCGTGTTCGGTACGCAACTGACTGTTCATAATTCCCTCGCAACGCTAGTGATGAAATCCTACTCAACCCGATTTGTTCCCGATCGACCAACAAGTCCAGCTATTGATTGACCTCTACAGAAGTGACTGTCTTGGTCTCGCTGACGATAAGCTTCTCGACTTGTGACTTTGGTGGTAAGAACTTGACAGTCAGCTTGGGACGTTGTTCGATCTTGTCGAATTCCGCCGTGTAGAAATCCCAACCGTTACCGCCAGTGTTTAGAAATACCCAACCATGATTCGGTTTACCGTTGGACCAGATCTGAAGAGTGTCCGTTACATCAAAGACAGCTCCCGAAGTGCTTGCAGCAATCTTGCCAAAGGTAAAACCATCTTTGTGTCGCGAGGCTTCGAAGCCATCGGCTGAAACACCAGAGATCAAACTATCCCATGTTGAGTGCTTACCGAAGGGCACCAGCATGCGATGCAAGTTAACTGTCGAGCCCTGGTCGAAAGCGGCCACCACGAGCTTAGCCGATACGATCGTTGATCCTTTGGGAATCTGTCTTGGACCATCACCAAATATCCCATCAAAGCGCATCAACACTTGGCTCTCACCACCATCATTGTTGGCATCGCTAGAGGCATTCGGATTCTCATCGAGAATCGTCTTGGTTGCTAAGGCCCAAATCTCAGTGTCAACCGTACCTTGATACCCGTTCACTCCGTGCTGGAACGAAATCTCTGTCGCAGCAGTCTGCTCCTTCGATGGTTCGTCTGCGTTAGCGACGCTCAAGACAGGGCTTAAGAACAACACGACTAGCAAGCTCTTCCACATCATTCGAACAATCTCCGGTAAAGCTACTTTCCTTAGTGACGCAACACAGACTACTTAGCAGCAGTCTTCTTGGGCAGCTCGGGCCGTAGTCGCTGAGGAAGCTCTGGATCGATCTCGACGAGTTCATTGATCTGACCCGATCGCTTACGTAGCTCGAAAGCATCGTACAGTTCGCCAATCGCTGTTCGAGCTTCGAATCGCAACGTCCCGCCATCAATGTGAATGACCTGGTAAAGTTGCGTATCTTCAGCAACACGCTTCATGAAGTCTTGACGATTGTGCTGGTACATCTTTGGTCCGCTAACCGAAACGACGTAGACTGTCCCAGTCTGCGAGTCAACATTCTGGACGCCTGTGGGCACGTTCTGCTCGCCGATTCGTGCGCTAACTGCAAACACGCTGGCTTTGTTTTGGTTAGCGAGTTTCTCAATCGCTTCCGGTGTCACTGGTGGAACATCAAAACCTGTTCGACCGTAGGTGTGATCATGGCCGGTAAGCACCAAGTCAACCTTGTATTTGTCGAAAATCGGCTTCCACATGGCTCGCAACTCGACGTTGTCACGCTCCTTGCCCGTCGAATAGATGGGATGGTGGAATGAACACACGACCCATTGCGACTTATTCTCTGACAGAACTTTATCCAGCCAAATGGCTTGTTCTGCCTGACGTTCATTGCTGTTCAGAGCAATTAGTCTCATGTTGTGGTACGTCAACGTAAAGCAGGTCTCTTCAAGTCCATCGGGGCCATTAGTCGGCTGGGTGAAGGAGGGACGGAAATGGTGTGACAAGCGGCGTTTGTTATCCTCAAGCTTGGCCATCTCATGGTTCCCTGGTACGGCGATACTTGGAATCATGGCGTTCAGCCAAGCTCCAGCTCCAAACCACTCTCCCCATTCCATGTCGGTTTCAGCGTTGTTGATCAAATCTCCAGCATGAAGCATGAAGGCCGATTCCGGTGCATCGCGATAAGCTTCGCGAATGACTCGAGACCACTTAGATCGAATGTCGTTCTGAGCATCGCCAAAGTAGATGAACGAAAAGGGCGAATCGTTGGCTGATGCAGTTCGAAAATGAAACCACTCGCTCCAGTTCGTTCCGTCACCTACGCGATAGGCGTAGACAGAATCGGGCTCCAGGCCTTTGAATGTTGCGCTGTGATAGTGTGCTGTGCTCAGGTCGGACTTCAGAGCCTCCGAGGTTGCGACGACTTGCGTTGCCTTCTCGGAAAACGCAGGATCGCTGCTCGACTTAACGAACTCTGCTAGCCCTTTCACCACTTCGACGCTGGTGCGCCAGTTAACAGACTGAGTTGTTTTTGGATCACTGGACCACCCCAGCACGATTCTATCGGGATTTGTCGTTGGGGCGTATCGTTCGCTCGGCGGTACAGACCGAACCGGCGCCACTACAGGTCGTGTAGCATCTTTCACAACGTCTTGGCACTGAGCCAGTTCGATAGTTGCAAGAGTATTCAAAACGGGTAGTGCCAGTAAGGCCACTTTCTTCCAAACCATCGTTCGCTCCTAGGATCGCTGTATTCTGTGATGTCAGTGAGGTCGTCCGGAATTTTCGTTTCGCGACGGGCGCATGGTAATGTTGCATCATCACGATTTGATGAAGAACAGATGTAAACTTGATTAAGATTTGCTCGCGTCGTTCTCGCGCGATTTCTGAAGGGCCTTCATCCTTTCGACAAACTTGATCGGCGGAAGATCGATATGGCTCTTCCATTGTTCGACGGGAACGCGCCACGCCTCTTTTCGAAATGGCTCGGTCAGTGGAAGAACCCAAGAGGGCTTTTCCCACAATGCAAAAGGTTGTGCAGCAAGATCGACGTTGGGATCGATCATCAACTGGGGCTTACGGCCGTTGAGCGAAGTCAGCACCAGCGCATAGACCTCAGGACGACGTCCCATTTCCGTTTCGAATTTGTTGGCGATAAAGTGTGCTAGTTGACGGATCAACTCTGGATCTCGCGCGAACTTCTCAGCTTGCTCTGGATCGATAAACTGTTTGTGATCCACGTTTGCCGCTCGTCCAGAAGCTGGATCGACAACCGCATAGCCGATGCCTACCTCTTTCGCGCGAAGCATCATGCGCCACGAGAATAAATGCCCACGTTCGGTCCAACTGGTCTCTTCGTTATACAAGCGACTTCGAAGCGGCCACACACAGTGAAATAATCCAAGTCCGATCAAGGCGATTAACCATAATGGACTAAGAGTCGCAACAGCGTTTGTTCTATCACCGATATTCTTGTTATCTGATGAGCTGCTATCAGGATTCGGGATTCCCAGAAGTTGCCTTGGCCAACTTGGCGAGAAGAAGATTGTCGTGGCGAGAATCATAAACCACGGAAAGATGTGGATCTGAAACAAGAACGAGTTGGTAATGTGAAAGCCCACGCATAGGCAATACGCCAGCCATCGGCTCCGACTCCACAGAAGCAATGGAACTATCGCCAAATCAAAGAACAAGCCGCCCCACGAGAATAGCTCAACGGCGAAAGGGGCCTGTAGTATCCCTCCGATCAACGGGAGTTCCGCCTTAGAACTCAAGAACAACTCCATGGGTTGCCCCTGCAACCAATCTGTTGTCAACTTGGCCACACCGCCGAAGAAGTAGGGCACGCCGATGTAAAAACGCAGTATCCAGTAAACCCAGTTTGGAACAGAGTCTTTGGATGCGGTGCGGCCAGTTCGACTATCGACGGAAAAGTTTTGATTCAAAGGCAGCCATGGTAAGCACCAACTTATCAAGCAGATGAGATAGTAGTGGTTTTGGTAGTTAGTTCTTTCGATCAGGAAGAAGTAGGTGAAACTAACGGCGAACGCAACAGATGCGATTCGGTAAAACCATCCAATCGCAATCAATAACGACAGCACCATCAGCCAGAGGAAAAACAGATACATCCCTTCGCCGGGAAGCGGCTGGACAAATTCCAGGAGCGGATATTTGAAGTGAAACACCGGCGCAACGTACAGTCGGCTAACACGTCCCGATGCCAGATAGTCCCAGGCCCAAAAGCAGGTCGTTACGCCAAAGGCAAAGCGAAAGAAGGCGGCCGCCGCGATATCTTCACTTCGTGATGCAGAACTCTGTAAACTCGATAGCCAACGGCCTAGCATTCAGGACTCATCGTCATGAGAGATTGATGAACAGCATGGTGGGATTTAGAAAAGAAAAAGCTGCTGGCCAACGCGAGGACGAGGGGGAATTCATGGCGAGATCGCGAGGCCAGCAGCGGCAGTGGATTAGTCTTCGTCGTCACCTTTACTCGTCTTATCCCGTGCCACTTCTTGTGCTGTAGCCTTTCGCAACACGAGCTCAAACTCATTCTTGCCTTCAGCCTTGACTTCAACCTCCATCAGGTCGACTTCGGCATTCATTGCGCAGTTGCATTTGGCCTTGCCTTTACCAACGCGAACGCGATGTTTGCCAATCACAGCACCGTCGTGTCCACCTGGCTCGTAAGTGGAGATTACAAACTTGCCTTCAGCGTCGGTGTATGAGAAGCCTTGCTTACCGGCGAGTCCATTGGTTCCGCTCCCCTTGATTGGTTCGAAGTAAACCATGGCACCTTCAACTGGGTTACCCTCGCAGACTACGCGACCAGTAACCTGCGCGGTAGGGAATCCACCTCCACCACAGCCCGTAAGCGCGACGCAGAAGGTCAGTAAGGCAATGGACCATATACGTTTACTCATTGACTTCATTTTTGTCCTCTACAGTTATCAGTCGTAGAAAGCGAACTGAAGAATCAGTTCGCTTTGGAAGGATTAAGTTGCAGCAGGACTCTACTGGCCCCAGTTGCCTAAGACATTACCGTCGCGACGATCATGCAAGTTGCAATAAGTGCCAATATCAAGGTTCTCGCTGAGGAACTGAACTGAGCCATCGCCGAAACCAAACTGTGCTCCACCGGAGTGGTAGCTAAAAGCGCAGTCGTCGTTGATTGCAAGAATCATCTTGTTCTTGTTACATTGGCAGTTGATCGGACTTTCGGTTCTTCCGTTGATTCGAACAGTCTCATCACCACCGTCACCGAAGGCACCGATCCAAGTTGGCCAGTCGCGAAACTGTGAACTGCCCGTGTCTGTTACATAAGCCGATTCACCAATGGCAATGGTATTGCTCAAACCGTCCGTGACATCTGCAAATCGACACGTTGCACGGTTCTCCTTGAGAGCATGCAACATTCCAAAGTCGCCGAAACAACTTCCACCCGCACCTTTGTAGTCCGTGGTAGCATAGCCGACGGCAAGTGCTTGATCGGGATCGATTACTCGGCTGATTGTGTCACCGGGAATCACCCAGGAAGCTGGAACGAAGTCGGGCAGGGCCGATGAGGGGCAGCGATAGGCAGGCACTTGCGATCTTCCGCCTGGGTGTGGACTGGGAATTCCAGGATAAAAGACGTTGCGAGTCGGCTGGTCGCCCAACGCTCCACCCTGACCGTTTGGATTGATTTGCTGGTACAGAGCGTCTTGTTCCATGAAGGAAAGAATCGCAACTTGCCATCCAAATCCGTCATCATCCAATGTGTGGCCATTGGTTGGATGTCCAAACATTGCTGGCGGCAAACGCTTGAAGGTGCTTTCGTAGTTGTGCAAAGCCAAGGCCATCTGCTTGACGTTATTGCCACAGGACATGCGTCGAGCAGCCTCTCGAGCAGCTTGAACAGCGGGAAGCAACAATCCAACAAGAATGCCAATAATGGCGATCACGACTAGCAGCTCAACCAGAGTAAAACCTCTGGTATGACTCGTACAGTTCTTTCTCATCATCACCTCATCACTCAACAACAAAGCAAAGAGTCCATCAATTCATCACCGCCACTGTGGTCAGTGAGATTGAATGCCCAGGATGTTACCGGCGCTTCGTTAAGAAGATGTGAGGATTACGAGAACAAGCGATGATGATTTGATGAAGAGAAGTTTTTGGGTAGGTTCTTCTCCGAGGGTAAGAACCAGAGTTGAGCTAACCACATGCAAAGTGCGCGCTAATGAGAAAATCCTGCTGGCTTGCCCAGCAGATCGTTAGGCTTTTGAGCTAGCTAGAAGGCGGCGCACCAATCAACACTTCACACCAGCGTTGCTCTAGCAAAAAACCTAAGAATCCAACCGGACAAGCCGGTGGGATTTAGAAGCGGCAAAAACTTGTGCAGGGAAATTACCTAGCTGAAGTGTCCGCAGACGTACTGACGCGTGTACTCTTCGGCGGGATGTTTGAAAATCTGATCCGTCTCGCCGTACTCGACCAAATAGCCCGAGCGGCTTTCTTTGTCGACGTACATGAAGGCGGTGTAGTCGGCAACTCGCATCGCTTGATGCAAATTGTGCGTCACAATAACAATGGTGTAGCTCTTGCGTAGCTCGACCATCAACTCTTCAATCCGACGCGTGGAAATCGGATCAAGTGCAGAGCAGGGCTCGTCCATCAAGAGAACTTGAGGCTGAGTGGCAATAGCCCGCGCGATGCAAAGTCGTTGCTGTTGACCACCGGAAAGCGATAGAGCGCTCTTTTTGAGCTTGTCCTTGACTTCATCCCATAGCGCAGCGCTTTTCAAAGCTTGCTCGACGCGATGATCTAAGTCTTGCTTATCGCGATTGATTCGCAATCCAAAAGCGACGTTATCGTAAACGCTCATCACAAACGGCGTGGGTTGTTGAAAGACCATGCCGATATGCCTGCGAACGCTGACTGGGTCGACATTGGCCGCATAGATATCTTGGCCGGCCATCGCGACCCGACCTTCTAAGCGAAAGCCTCGTACGATATCGTTAAGCCGATTCATGCATCGAAGGACGGTGCTTTTGCCGCAACCCGAAGGACCGATGAAGGCTGTGATCTTGCCTTTTTCGATGCTCAATGAGCTGTTCTTCACCGCGAGAAAATCGCCGTAGAACAGCTTGCGAATCTCGCACTCAATAATCGGATCGTGGCGAACTGGAGTCTTCGGTGGCTTGATGGCATGTGGAGGTTGAGCCGTTAATGTTGGCATGATGGACTCGCTAACGTTGGAGCTTCTTGGCAAGAAGCTGAGCAGTAAGATTCAGAGTAAGGATCATGAGCACCAGAATTAGTGCTCCGCTCCAGGCCATTTCAACAAGATTGTCAAAGGCGGAGCCCGAAAAATTGAAAATGAACACGGCAAGGGAAGCAGTAGGCTCAGCCAATTTCAACTGTCCCTCTTGGACCAACCAGTAATTGCTGAAGAGCGCGGTGAAGAGCAGCGGAGCTGTCTCGCCAGCAGCTCGAGCGATCGCCAACAAGACGCCGGTGAGTATTCCAGGAAAGGCAGTCGGTAGCAAAACTCGTCGGACCACTTGAGCAGATGTGCATCCCATACCAACCGCAGCTTCGATCAATCGTGCTTGCACCATTCGCATCGATTGTTCGGCTGTTAACAAAATGATCGGCAACATTAGCACTGCCAGCGCGACGCCTCCAGCAAATGCCGAGTAGCTTTTCATCACGAGCACGACCATAGCGTAAGCGAACACACCAGCCAGAATCGAAGGCAATCCAGAAAGGACGCGGGCTACAAACCGAACAGCTTCGGCGAGTTTACTATCGGGACCGAGATAGGCTAGAAAAATTGCGGTGAGTATTCCAGATGGCACGGCCAACAGTGCTGCAATCGAAACCATCGTGATGGTACCGACCATTGCATTGCCAAACCCGCCACCTTCTTGCATTGGTGCCGGGGGAAGCTCAACAAACGATGACCAACTTAACGCTCGACTTCCGCGGTAAATCACCATACCCAACAACGAAAGTAGAGGCAGGCAGGCGATCAGAGCGATGGAACCACTAACCCAATTCATCAATGAGTTACGAAGCGAGCGACTCTTCCATCGATCGTAGAAAAGCGATTGAGTGTCGAACTCTTGGCGTGTTGCTGGTGACATGCTCATCGTGCAACTCCTACTCGAGCCAGTTTATACCGGGCTCGCAGATTGATGGCCACACCGAAGACATTAGCACTTAGGCTGAGAGCCATGAGAACCAGAGCAGCAAACATCAATGCAGAAGCCTCGCTCGGTCCAGCTTCGGGAAACTGATTTGCCAAACGTGCAGCCAACGTATTCGACGGTGACAGCAGGGAAAGAGTCAACCGACTGGAGTTTCCGGCGAGCATTGCAAGTGCCATCGTTTCACCGATAGCTCGTCCAAAACCTAGAACAAGCGCTGCACCGATTCCGCGTGAAGCTGTTGGCAATACAACTTTCCAAATTACTTCCCATCGCGTTGCCCCCAAACCCATCGCCGCTTCCTTCAGTCGCGAAGGCACGGCGCTCAGAGCATCGCGGCTGACCGAGGCAACTGTTGGCAAGATCATGATTCCAAGGACTAAGGCCGCTGGCAAAATTCCTGGTCCGGTAAAGGGAGTGCTGAAGAATGGCACCCAAGAAAATTGCTCATGCAACCAACCCGCGATGGGTCGCAGCATGGGAATCACGTAGTAGATGCCCCACAGGCCATAAACCACGCTAGGTATAGCAGCCAACAATTCAACTACGGTCTTCAGAAGCCACTCAACGCGACTGGGCAAGAAATTCTGCGTCAACCAAATCGCGACGGAAACACCCAACAGGCCGGCGACGATCAATGCGAGAACAGAACTATAGAACGTCCCCCAAATCTCGGGCAAGACGCCATAAGCTTCGTTGGCGGGATCCCATTGCGATGAGGTCAGAAAGCTGAATCCGTATTTCTTGATTGCAGGAGTTGCGTGGAAGAAGATCTCGAAAACGATCAATCCGCCCAGCAAGATGGTCAGCAGCGCGAGCGTCCAACAGACTCGGCGAAACGCGCTGTCTACTGTACGCTCAAACTTCAAGCTCTTACCAACGGTGTTGTTCATAAGCCCTCAGCCCGCCTCCTCAGTCCGCGTTTCGGCGATGCCTCTACTGAATCTTCGCAGTCGCTGCGCGAACTTTTTCAATCATGCTGGTCGGCAACGGAATATAGCCAATCGACTCGCTGATCGACTGTCCCTCGCCAACGCAGTAATCCACCAAGTCGTGAACTGCCTTTAACTTGGCTGGATCGCTGTATTTCTGATAGCACAGCAACCATGTGTAGCTGACGATCGGGTAACAGTCCGCACCTACGGGATCAGCAATCCAAACCACTAGATCTTCGGGCACGTCCGAAACACTTGCCAAAGCAGCTTGTCCCGTCTGCGTCGTTGGCTTGACGTACGAACCCGACTGATTCTCAAGCGTTGCCACAGGCTGCTTGGTTTGCAGTGCAAAACCGTACTCTACGTAGCCAATCGCACCTGGAGTCTGCTTGATCAGGGCCATAACACCATCGTTTTTTGGAGCCTTAACCAAGTGGCTCACGTTTGGCCAATTGATGGTCTTGTTGATTCCGTACTTCTCTTTCCATTGCGAATTCACAGCCGCAAGGTGTGTCGAGAGAACGTGCGTCGTTCCACTGCTGTCGGATCGAACCACAACAGTAATTGCCACATCAGGCAAGGTCGCTCCTGCGTTGCAGGCTACAATCACTGGGTCATTCCACTTAGTGATCTCACCCATCAAGATTTTGCAGTAGGCTTCACGAGAGAGCTTCAGCTCTGTAGGGCCATTGGGCAGATTGTAGGCCAAGACAACTTTGCCAGCGGTCATCGGCAGCATCACTACGCCATTCTTTACCTTGGCAATTTCCTCGGTAGTCATAGCTGCATCGCTGGCTGCAAAATCAACAGTTTCATTAACCAAATCTTGAATCCCCGCACCGCTACCCTTCGCTTGGTAGTCAACGTAAACCGTTGAACTCTTCTTCTCGTAGTCCTTGAACCAACGTAGGTAGAGTGGAGCAGGAAAGCTGGCTCCGGAACCTTGTAACTTGGTTCTAGCAGACGACGAACCGCTGGAACTACTGGGACTACCGGACTCGTTCTTTGCACATCCACCGGCGAATGCACAACTTAGAACGAGCAACGAAAGAACTAACCTTCTCATCGGATCAATCTTCATGCGGGAACAAATCTCACAGCACCCAAATGCTAATGTTTCAGCCGCTCATTGCATCATGGAGGCAAGTTCGTAACAAGCATTAGAGCGAAGGGAGCGGACGAATTCACAAAACCTTAACAAAGGCCGATGCAACACTTTAGAGGGATGAGACAAAGCCTCTTCATCCAAGGGAGGCTATTGTTTCACACACTTTCCAGACTCGCCGACAGGAACAATTGCGTCTCTCACAGAGGCACAAAGGTAGGGAGAAAACAACGCTAGACAGCGATTGTTAATTTTCTGCGAAGATCTCTTAACACAACCTTCTTCTAATCTTAACACAATTAGGCATGCAACTTTCTCGGCGATTTCTAAGCTGTTACGGGTGTGAATTAGGTACCAAACAATTCGCCTTAGAAGTAATACACCTACGTTTAGAACAGAGTTTTTAAGGGACAAGAAATGTCGCGTTACAAAGTACGCGGCGGGTTCACGCTCGTTGAGCTGCTCGTCGTTATCGCCATCATCGGAATTTTGGTTGGCCTGCTGTTGCCAGCCGTTCAAGCTGCTCGTGAAGCCGCTCGACGTATGTCTTGCAGCAACAACATGAAGCAAATCGGACTTGCCGTCCACAACTTCGAAAGCGCCTACAAGAGACTGCCTCACCCAGGTCAGTGCGATAGCTCCGGAACCGGAACTACGACTTACATGACCGAGTCGACACCGACGCTGTTGTTGCCATACATCGAAGCTAACAACATTTACGATCAGATGGAACACAATCTGACTCGTGCACAAATGACGACTAAGACCACTCCTTACACCCTCACTCAAATCCACGCAAACGCTCGCGGTGCGGTGTACAATGACCCCGACTTTCCGCAAACCGTAGCTGCTGCTAAATCTGTAATTCCAGCATACGTTTGCCCAAGTACACCTATCGATCAAGGCGCGCGAGCTCCTGATGGATACGGCGCATGGGACTACATGTTCATTGCTGTAACCGACGTTGAAGAGCGAACTGGTCAGGCTTGGGAGCAAGGTTCGCGTCCAACAGTCGCTGCGGATCGTTTGGCGATGACTCGCCAAGGCTGCTTGTCCTGCGAAGGCAGAGGCGGCTTCAACATGATCACTGACGGAACATCAAACACAATTCTGTGTATCGAAGACGCAGGACGAGCCCACCCAAACACAGGTCTATTTGCGTCCCTATCTTCACGACCAGCACCGATTGCTGTAGACTCGGTTGCTTGGACCGGTGGATCTACCGGTGGACGTCGTATGTACGCTTGGGCTGATCCTGATGCAGGCACCAACGGTCTTTCGGGACCAAGCAATGCTCTTTCGCCAGCTTCTCGCGTTCTGAGAATCAACCAAAACAAGAGACCGTTGGGTGGTCCTCCAACATGCTTGTGGCAAAACAACAACTGCGGACCTAACGACGAACCATTCAGCTTCCACCCAGGTGGAGTAAACACAGCGATGGGCGACGGCTCCGTCCGATTCATCGCCGACACAGTTGACTGGTCCATTCTGAAGTTTGCTGCCGGTGCTTCCGACGGACAAGTTACTCCAGAATTCTAAGACTCTTTGAGGTAAAGTTCGATGAGAGGCTATTTGTTTGGAATGACAATTCTGGTCAGCTTGGCTTTGTCAGGCTTGACCGGTTGCGGTGGACCAACGATTACCCCGCCATCCGGTCCCGTAAAGGTAACATTAAAGGTTACCTCGGGTGGTAAGCCGGTAAACAACGTGACCGTGACGTTACAGCCAATCGTATCGGGTGGTCGACAAGCTGACATTCCAATTTCGAACGGTGAAGGTTCCTCCGAGGTAACACCGGGAACCTACACCTACTTCGTTGAAAAAGGCAAAAGCGAAGCTGACATTGGCAAGATCCCGGCCCCATTCCGGCAGGGATCAATGGATCGCAAGATCGAGATTACGCAGGCCGGAACCCACGAACTGCAACTCAACTAGCAAAATCCAATAGTCAGTTTTGCTAACGACAACAGAATAAGAGCTGAATCGTAATGATTCAGCTCTTTTTTTATTGGCACAGTGAGAATCTGTATCTTGGCGTGTTGCGAGGTCGACGACTAGTATTCGGATTGGAGGCATTGAAAAAACGCAGTTCGTCGATACCCCAACTTCTTGCCAGCTAAAGGATTTTGCGATTATCCTGTAGCGGAAGTCTGTTATTTCCAGACCGTAGTCCAACATCACTAGAGATTGAGAGCATCCCAAGATGGTTTCTGTTACTCATCATCGCTTTACGGTTGACGAGTATGAACAGATGATCGTGCAAGGGATTCTGACAGAGAACGAGCGAGTTGAACTGATTCGTGGGGAGATCGTTGAGAAGTCGGTCATTGGCCCATTGCACATCGCATGCGTCAATCGATTAACCGACTTGCTGGTCAATAGAATCGGCGCGGCGGCCATCGTGAGTGTGCAGAATCCTATCGTTCTAGCGGACAGTCAACCAGAGCCTGACCTAGCCTTGCTCGTTCAACGCAACGATTTCTACGCCACTTCGAAGCCCAAAGCCGCAGATGTTCATTTGGTGATCGAAGTATCCGAAAGTTCGCTGGAGTACGATCGACAAATTAAGCTGCCCCTTTACGCCCAATCTGGTATCCATGAGGCTTGGATTGTCAACTTAGAAGCCGCAGTGCTGGAAGTTTATCGGGAACCTCAAACGACTGGCAGTTACTTACTCCGCCAAGACTACAATCAAGGCCAATCGATTCGGCTCTCGGCCTTTCCTGAGATCGAATTGTCCATTGATTCAGTGCTCGGATGAACAGAGTCGCCTACAGAAGCCACCGGCCGCATAGGTATCAGTGTGGCATGCTCAGAGAGGCGAGGGCAGCGAGCCTAGTGATCGACCTTTCGGGCCTGAAACTCGAAATTCTCATGTTCCGGTGCCTTCGACACCGGCAGAGGCTGTGTCAGGTCTTCGGCCTTAAATCCAATGCGTTTCAGCTTCACAGCGTTACTGAATCTCGATCCACATCTGATTACGATTGGTTTGACGAGTCACTCGTTTGCCCGTGTGACGAACAGAAACGATGTTGATCTGATCGTCATTGATCTCGGTGAGCAATTGACTGAAGAGAACAGTTTGTTCCTTGCTCTCTGTGGGAGCAAGTTCAAAGTAAAGCCACATCCAATTGCCTTCAAACTCCTGCCCAAGCCAACGAAATTGCTCATCAGCTTTCGCAGCTTCTTTGGTTTCAGCTTCTGTCTTGACGATTACAGAGCTTGCAGCGGCCTTGAGCTTCTCGGCTTCAGCTTGAGGCAAGAACTGAAAGCGCGTGGCCAAGTATGCCTGAACAAGCTTCTCGGCTTCGGCACTCTCAATATTGATTTTTCGTCCATGCTGTTTGGTGAGTGCCAGTTCCATATCTCCGGCATGCACGCGAAGGCTGATCTCCCAACGTCCAGTCTCTTTATTCCAGTCAACTTCGGCCACGCTTGTGTGAAACGGATGCGCAAACAAGCTGCTTGCGAGAGTCGCACAGATGCAGGTGAGCAAGAGAAGCGTCTTGGTCAAAAACATGGAATACTCAACAATGGATCGCTGGGAGTTAATCAAACATAGGAAATTGGGAACCGACTACTTGCCAGGGGAAGATGCTGGTGCTGGTGCTGGTGCTGGTGGATCGGCTGGCTTGTCACCCGCCGGGGCCGGAACTGCATCAGGCTTTTTCTCAGACTCTTTCTTTTCTTCATCAGCCTTCTTGGGCTCGCCCTGATTTTGCTGTTTGGCTCGTTCAGCTTCTTCACGACGGCGAGCAGCCCGCATCGGGTTGTCTAGAAGGGCTTCTGGATCGCCACCAGCTTCAGCCATTCGTTGAGCAGCGGCGGCCGCTGCAGCCGCTGCGGCACCACCTTGACCACCCGTAGTCGGAGCAGGTCCGCGTGGAACACCTCGTCCTCCGCCTCGACCACTCATTGGAGATTCCCCACGGCCAGCCTTGTAGATCTGGAAGCGAGTTGGTTCCAAACGAGGTGGGAAGTAGTTGTTATCGCGATTGGCATCTGCCGTTTCGCGAAGCGGGTCTAGCTCAAACGAGACCACGGGCTTTTCAGAAATCACCATGGTGCTCGCATCCTTGTTATCCTTCGACCAGATATCGACCGGCAGACGCAAAATCTTATGCGTACCATCTTCGTAGTTCATGCGAACGATAATGGGCATGACGAGACCACCAAGATTCTTGAACGCCAATTGATAGTAGTGCATTGGCTGTTCGATCATCGCCTTCTCTTCCGGCGTCAACTTCTCCATCGCTCGTTTAAACTCTTCGCGAGCCTCGGGAGTAACAGCAGTTGGATCGTAAGAGTTGTAGAAGTCCTTCAGCTCAGGATACTCATTCGCTCGCTTAGGAAGATCCTTATTGCCCGATTCTGATTTTGTCGGCAACTGCTTAGCCTTCTGCTCAGCTCGTCGCGCTGCCTCAGCATCGGGATCCCCGTTGTTGGCTTCGTACCACGAGACCTTATCGATGGAGATATCGCAGTGGTCGGTGGTGTAGAACCAACCTTGCCAGAACCAATCGAGATCGACTCCAGAAGCATCTTCCATCGTTCGGAAAAAGTCTGCTGGCATTGGACGCTTGAACTTCCAACGTCGTGCGTACTCTTTGAACGCGAAGTCAAATAGCTCGCGACCAAGAATTGTCTCGCGAAGAATGTTCAACGCCGTAGCTGGCTTGGCGTAGGCGTTGTTTCCGAATTGCAGTACCGACTCGCTGTTGGTCATGATCGGCACTTGGTTATTGCTGCGCATATAGTCAGCGATCTTGGCTGGCTCACCACGTTGGGACGGATAATTATCCTCCCACTCTTGCTCGGCGAGATACTGGAGGAAGGTATTGAGTCCTTCGTCCATCCAAGACCACTCGCGCTCGTCGCTGTTGACGATCATCGGAAAGTAGTTGTGGCCCACTTCGTGAATCACAACCGTGATCAACCCATATTTTGTTCGATCCGAATAGGTTCCGTCGCGCTGTGGTCGTGGTCCGTTAAAGCAGATCATGGGATATTCCATGCCGCCGACTGGACCGTTAACGCTAATTGCAACGGGATAAGGATACGCAAAGGTATAGCGACTGTAGACGTTGAGAGTGTGAATAATCGAGTGCGTTGAGTACTTGCTCCACAGCGGCTCACCTTCGTTGGGATAGTAGGACATGGCCATCGTGTGGTTGCCGTCGACGTTGTGTCCCTGAGCGTCCCAAATGAACTTGCGGCTGCTGGCCCAAGCAAAATCGCGAACATTCTGAGCGTGGAAAGCCCAAGTCTTCGTTCCAGTCTTCTTAACCTTTTCCGCTTCAGCAGCCTCTTCAGGTGTTACGATAAACACGGGCTTTGCGGCAGTAGCAGCAGTCTGTAATCTGTCTCGTTGAATTGCTGTTAAGACATCTTCCGGGTTTTGGAGAACGCCGGTTGCAGCAACGATATGATCTTCGGGAACGGTGATGCGAACCATATAGTCGCCAAGTTCAAGCGTGAACTCGCCTTGACCAATGTAGTGGCGATGCTGCCAGCCCTTTGCATCGGTGTAGGCAACCATTCGAGGAAACCACTGCGCTATTTCATAGATGTAGTTGTCGTCCTTCTCGAAGTGCTCGGCACCCGTGCGCATGGAAGCGATAGCCGAGTTGTTGACTTGGTAGTTCCAATCAATGCTGAAGATGTAGTCTTCGCCAGGCAGCAGAGGCTCTGGTAGATCAACTCGCATGACAGTCTTGACGATAGTGTGAGCCAATGACTTACCGGCGCTATCAGCCACTCGCGTTACTTTAAAGCCGCCATCAAAGGCTTCGCGAAGCTTCATGCGCTTGATCTGATCCGTCGATAATCGACCTTGTGGCGCAAAACCTGTTCGAAGCTTGTTGTAGTCGGACTCAGGATCAAAGATGTTCCCATCCAAATGCAACCAAAGGTAACGGAGCGTGTGAGGCGATCGGTTGTGATAGGTGATCTTTTCCGAGCCAGTCAAATGCTGCTTGGCGTCGTCCAGCTTGATGTCGATTACGTAGTCCGCTCGCTGTTGCCAGTATTCGTGGCCTGGCTCACCAGCACCGGTTCGATATCCGTTGGGGGTTGGCCAGACTTCGTCCATTTGTCGGAACTTGTCTTCTTGGGGATACTTACTGTTGGTGATGGATTGAGCTGAAGCGCTCATAACCATCGAACATGCCAAGATCAAACTAAGACCGAGCGTTGCCCATCGATAGCAGCGGGAAGTTTTGTATCGCATTGAATTGAGACTCACGAAGGTAAGATAAAAACTGAGGGCGATCTTGAGATTGCATTCACCGGCGACAGAGTACGGTTGGAATGCTGTGGGATGAACCGGTCCATTGTAATTGACCTTTTTCCAATTTGCAGTTGGTCGGCGGACTCCCTACAATGAAGTCGCCCCCCAAGCCGCCTCGAAACAATCCTGACGATTGCAGTGGTTGTGAGCTTGTGATGACGAGCTGGAGTGTGGCTGCGGGTCCCGTTTTTCCTTAGCTCGGTGGGTATTGGCTCAGTAACTGACCAACGCCCAGACCTCATAGCTCCCAGAGAGTCGACGGTATACCGTTCGAGCAGCTTGCCAGAGCCGCCTAAAAAACTTTGGCGATGTACGATTCTTAACGTTGCTTTTTCGAGTGCAAATTACTCAAACTTCAGGAGTCCTGAGTGTCATCCGCCGCACGCGATCTATCGTTTGGCTATTGCACCAATGTTCACTCAGGCAAGGATTTGCAATCCGCTTTAGCGAATCTTGAAACCTACGCAGAGCCGGTTCGCAAAATTGTCGCTGGAGAGGGAACGCTGCCCGTCGGCCTGTGGTTTTCCGAAGCCGCAGCCAACACATTGCTCACCAACAGTCGGACAAGTGAGCTTCGCGAATGGTTAGCTCAGCGAAAGCTGATCCCTTATACCTTCAACGGTTTCCCTCAAGGTGATTTTCACCAGAGCGTTGTCAAGCACGCCGTTTACGAGCCGACGTGGACATGCAGTTCGCGAGCGGGATATACCAAGAGTCTCGCGCAGATCATGGAAGCCATTTTGCCAGAAGGTAGCTCTGGCTCGATATCAACTTTGCCATTGGGTTGGCCGCATGCACCATGGCACGCAGAGAACTTTAGTACGGCGGCAGACCAACTTCATGAGTTGGCTCACTACCTCGAACGCCTCAAGCAACAGCGAGGTTGTGAAATCGTGGTCGCGATCGAACCCGAACCGGGCTGCGTTTTAGACACGGCGGATGACGTGGTTGAGTTCTTCGAGCACTATCTGTTTCGAGGCCCCGATGCTGAGCTGGCGCGTCGCTATCTAACTGTCTGTCACGACATTTGCCACAGTGGCGTTATGTTCGAGCCTCAACAAGAAGCTCTTGAGAAATACCTCAACGCTGGCATACGCGTGGGCAAGGTGCAAGTTTCGTCAGCAGTTCACGTACCCTGGGATCAGGTCAAGGATGATCCAACGGCTCAGCAAGCGATGCTTCAACAGGTCAACACCTTTAGCGAGCCCAAGTATCTTCATCAAACAACTCGTTGTAACCCACAAGGTAAGCTCGAAAGCTTGAGCGAAGATCTGCATCTAGCGTTGAAACAATGGGCGAACGGCACTCTTCCAGTTCGTCCTTGGCGAGTCCATTTCCATGTTCCGATCTTTGTTAAGCAATTCGGACAACTGAGCACAACTCAAAGCGATATCCTACAAGCATGCCGCTACTTGGAGGAACACAAGTCCAAGTCGATTGCCGATAGAGATTGGTTCACAGGTCACTACGAAGTCGAAACTTACGCATGGCCCGTTCTTCCTGCGGAGTTGGCTGAAGCCGATTTAGCTCAAGGAATCGCTAAGGAGCTGGCTTACTTTGAAACTGTTCTTGAATCGTTAAAGTAAGCCATCCGTAACAAACACCGCACTGTTACAACATCACTGTAACGAACTCTCGTTCGTCACTCGCGATTTTATCTGGTGGGTTTCGTGCCTCAACTCCACCCTACGCTGAATCAGAACTCTCGCTTCTTGGGTGGAGCGACTGTCATCGTATCGATAACACGTTTGACTCCACTGATCACGCCCATCGCACTGAGGATCATACGTCGCTGTGCTTCTTGAACTAACATGCCGGAGAGCGTTACTGTGCCAGAGCTGACTACAGCGGTGATCTTTGCGCCAGACCCTGCACTCTTAGTGGTAAGAGCTTGAGTCACGCTGCGCAAAACTGTCTTGTCGGGAATGGGACTGCCGAATGCCATGGAAGGATGCCTTGTGTTGAGCTGTCGCAATGAAGCGATTGAGTTGATTGAACGAGAGTTAGTTCGAACACGTACGTTGAGAACGCGAAACGAACCACACGCGACTCGAGGTATCGAGTCGACCGAAGAGCGAAAAACTGAACATCCAGTCCAGGAAAGGGATTATTGCCCCAGAGCAGTGCAAACAGAATTCGTTTGCTTAGGCGGCGCCCAAAAGTTAGAGGGCGAATAGTTCGAGTAAGAGTCGCTGGCGTTGCTTCTTGCGATGCAAACAGGGTCAGCTTGGCGAATAAGAACCGTTCGTGCGACGTCGCTATGTGTCTTATTTTATCCCATTGGCAGACTCAAATGGGATTTGCTTTTCGATTTTCACAACAATTTATCGCAAGTCAGAATGCAAGCACGGCCTTCGTCGCGATGGAAGGCCATTGGTGAAACCTGTTGAGTGCAGTTTTCCGGTCGTTTCGGATATACTGTTGTGAGTTCGCACTCCAAGGCTTCCTGATTCTCGACGACATCAAACTTTTCCGCGATTCACGCTATGAAACACGCCCAACGACTCAAGATTCTCGTGCTAGCCGGTTTGTTGGTCGGCACTCTAGTCGTCTTTGCACTGCCCACAGTACTTGGTAGCAAATGGGTCTATCAACCGCTGGTCAATCGATTGGCTGACGAGCGATTTGAGCTAACGATAGGCCGCGTTCAAATCGGTTGGTTGAGACCGCTTGAGTTTGAACAGATCCAATTGAAACCAACCTCGGCCAACTCCAACACTTCCGAAGCCGCTCAGGCCAGTCCACCGACTGCGCCACTACTCTCGATCGCTGCGATTCGCTCGGACCGAAGTCTACTTGGATTCTTGTGGGGCGGGCGCAATTTGGGAACTGTCGAAATACATGAACCCAACATCGACATTCAGCTTTTGGAAGATGGTAGCAATCTTGACCGTCTGGTCCGCGCGGTGGAAGGTAAATCCAAGCCTAAACAAACGGCAAGTTCCAAGAAGGCGCCACCGCAAATGGATATCACGATCGTAGTTCGCGGGCTGCACGTCACAGTCACCGACGAACAGTCTGGGCAACCCGTAATGGTTATTCCACCATTGGACGCCACGGTGGCCTACAAATCGCTTGATGTCGATTCGCAGTTGGTGATCGAACCCATGAAGGCGCTCGATCAAGTTGCCATTACTCAAGAACTCGTGCACCTGGGACTTTCTAAAGCAGTTCCCTTGTTGGCCAAATCGACAGAATTCGATGGAAAGATCTCACTGGAGACTCAGCGAATCACCATTCCGCTCCAACATCCGCAAGACTCCGTTGGCAGCGCAAAGTTGACGCTGCATCAAGTTCGCAGCGTGCCCACACATCCGACCATCTTGTCAGCCATCGATATTCTCGGACGGATGTTTAAGCGCGACCTGCCTCACGAGTTAGTCTTCGTTGATGGTTCAGCAATCAACGTTGAAGTAGCTAATCAAATGATCAAACACGATGGTGTTCGAGCAGGACTTCCACGAGTCGACGAGCGACTGCAGATCGCCACGGCTGGCTCGGTTGGATTGGTCAATCGCGAGCTGAATTTAGACTTTGAAATTCCCGTGCCAATCGAGCATGTTGCCAAACGTCAATCGGTCAAGCAGTTGGGTGTACCCAGCATCACTTTGCCCATTCGCGGAACCCTGGACGAGCCCGAATTGGATTGGAAGACGCTCCGCCAAGACTCGGCAGGCCTACTATCAATCATCTCAGGCGCTTTAGGTAACGAAGCACCACTGAAGGGGAGTTTAGTCGGCGCGCTCAGCGATGTTGCGGAAGGCGATGCCGATCAAGCTCTCGAAGTCGGTGTTGATCTTGTCAAAGACCTAGTTCAACGGCATCGCGAGAAAGCTCAATCGAAGAAGCAAACAGACAATTCAGAAGACCCAAGTGAGCAATCAGAAACTCCGAAACGATCCGGCCGTTTGCTGGACGGACTTAAGGGGCGACTTCGCGGCAAAGAAGGTTCCTGACTGGCTTAGCCAGGGAAATTGACCTTGGATGAGACCAAAGTTGTTGTTAGTTTGATTTAAAATAACGGCATCAACCAAGATAGCTCGGGCAACTTGAACTCCCTTATGCGATGCGAAACTCTTCCACTAAAGACTTGCCAACACAATCAGCAACTAACGGAAACAACATGTTTCGAAAACCATTATGGCTGATGATTCCGGTATTGGCATTGATCGTTGTGCTTGTGTCTTTCCGGCACAATAACGATGCAGAGGCACAGGAGGCGAAGACGATCAAAGCGCAGCTCATAGCCACGTTCCCGCACGACCCCAACGATTTTTGCCAAGGCTTAGTAGTCGAAGGGAATACGGTCTACGAAGGCACCGGACGGTACGGTCAATCCGTCGTCAAAAGATACGATCTGACCAGCGGTAAAGTATCTCAACAAGTCGGCCTGCATCAAAACTACTTCGGTGAAGGTATCGCGATCATCAAGGATCGCATCTATCAGTTGACTTGGAAGGAACGTGTCTGCGTCGTCTACGACAAAGAAACGCTCAAAGCAATCGGACAGTTCAGCTACACCGGTGAAGGGTGGGGACTGACAACCGATGGCAAGTACCTGTACATGAGTGATGGATCGGCGGTAATTCAAGTCATCGATCCGTCCAACTTCAAACAAGTCCGCAAGATTCGCGTTACCTTCGGCCGTAAGCCAGAGGATAAGCTTAACGAACTGGAGTTCGTGGGCGACGAACTGTGGGCGTGCATTTGGTACGAAGATAGGATC
>CAYWNG010000001.1:43038-45573 GCA_964458685.1 uncultured Pirellulaceae bacterium | reverse complement strand
CGGCTTAGTGAAGCGTTGGCGAGTGAGTTCGAGAGACACTTGTGCGACTGCGAACGTTGCCGAAACGAGCTACAGAAACGCTCGGCGGAACCGGATGTTTGGCGAGATGCTGCCGCGCTGCTCGGCCCCGATTCAACTCCTGGCTCAGCTCGCGATTCATCGCTTGATTCATCGCGGCTGTCTCAGTCATTGCAGTCTGGTTCAGTACAGTATCCTGAGCTCGGTAGCGTTCGCTCCTATGGGAGCGATTACTCCGGCTCAGGCGAACAGACAACCGACGAACATAAAGTGTCTCAGCGTGAGCGATACGTATTGAGTGTGCTTGATTCCTTGGCACCTACAGATGATCCAGAGATGCTCGGTCGCGTTGGCGACTATGAAATCAGCGGCGTTGTTGGCGTGGGTGGAATGGGAGCGGTTCTCAAGGGCTTCGACAAGTCGCTGCGCAGAGTGGTAGCAATCAAAGTCATGGCTCCGCATCTGGCTCATTCGGGTTCAGCGCGGACACGTTTTCAGCGCGAGGCCCGAGCGGCTGCAGCGATCACTCACGATAACGTTATCGATATCTACGCGGTCTCTGAAGCGGCTGGATTGCCTTACCTGGTCATGCCCTACGCGCGAGGACCCTCGCTACAAAAGCGGATCGACGAAGGAGGACCGTTGGGCGTGGTCGAGGTGGTGCGGATCGGTCGACAGATTGCCGCTGGCTTGAGTGCGGCTCATGAGCAGGGGCTGGTGCATCGCGATATCAAACCCGCCAACATTCTGCTGAGCGATGGTATCGAGCGATTGTGGATCACCGATTTTGGTGTGGCTCGCGCGATGGATGACGCTTCGATGACTCAGACGGGCGTCATCGCGGGGACCCCACAGTACATGTCGCCCGAGCAGGCAAGAGGCGAATCGGTCGATCATCGCAGCGATCTGTTCAGCTTGGGTAGCGTGCTGTACACCGCTTGCACCGGAAGGCCGCCGTTTCGGTCTGAAGCCGCCTATGGCATCCTTCGTCGTATCACCGACTCCGATCCTCGGCCGATCCGCGAGATCAACTCGGAAATTCCTGAATGGCTCTGCGACATTATCGCTCGGCTGCAAGCCAAGCATCCCGCGGATCGCTTTGAAAGTGCTAGTGAAGTGGTCGATTTGTTGGACGGTTGTTTGGCGCATCTACAGCAACCGCTTCAAGTCGAATTACCGCCGTCGCTGCGCGGAAAGCGCTCGGTCGATGGAACAAAATCGGGGCTGGCCGTTGAGATCAACCACTCTGGAGAAGAACGTCAGCCAACTCAGCGATCGCAACAAACTCAACAAGCTCATCAAGTACCACAACCACAACGACTTTCTACAAAGCGAGGCTTCATCATGACGGGTTCCATCTTACTGGCTGGTCTCTTGGGCCTCTTGACGATGCAACTGACCAATCCGACGGATATCGCGGGCCACTGGACCGGTGAGAACTGGCAACATATTTCACTTGCCTCGGTCGACGAAGCGAGCGATTGGTACTCGGGCACATTCGTTGATTCGGCTGGTCGACGTGGAGCATTGCGACTGGAGTGGTCTCGTTTGCAACGGCGTTACAATGGACGCTGGAAAGTGGGTGATGCAGAATCTGGCGAGATTACATTGCGAGCCGGCGAGAACGGAACATTGCGCGGCGCTGTGTCGGTCGATCCAGATGCGCAGCTTGCGCCAGATGCTCCTCGCTTGCTGGAGTTCGCTTGGCAGCCAGCCTCTAGAGAGGCTCAGCAAAATTTCGAATCGCAAGCATCTCAGTCGAAATCAGATCCTTCTCAGCGCAAGCCGCAGTCAGTGAGTGTTAGATCACCGATCAAAGGAGTCGTCGTTCGTATCGTCGATGGAATTGATCTGAACGCAGGAGTTAAGGAAGGCGATTTGATCGCAGAAATTGAGCCGACAGATTTCGTGCCACCTTTGGAACAGGAGCGGCAGTTGTCTAGGCTGCAACGAAAATCTGATGTGGCCAGTTCAAGAATCGAAGCGGCTCAAAGGGATCTCGAAGCGGCCAAGCAAATCTGTACCGCGATTGAGGCTCAGGTCAAGAATCTAGAAACAGCCAAGCAGAAGAATGCAAATGCGATTGACGCAGGGCTTGTGACCCAAGCATCAGAACTTGAAGTTCAGAGCAACTTGGACACCGCCATCGTAGCTTTGAAGAAGGCTGAGGCCGATGTTGTCAAGGTTGCATCAGAACTACAGGCCGCTTTAGAAGATCGTATCGCTATCGCAAAAGAGTTGACCGATTTCACTATCAAGGCGCAGCAACAGAGTCGGCTGCAGATCCTCGCACCCGTTGATGGAAAATTCTCGTACATCGCTACATCCACTTTAAGTAGTACGGTGAAAGAGGGCGATGTGCTTTGTGAATTGACACCAGATTCTGCTCCGCCAACAGATTCTCCCAAAAATGCGAAGAACCCAGTCACTAACCCAGCACCCGCGCCGGCCACGGCTCCCACACCAACCACAGCATCACCAACCACAGCATCACCAACCACAGCATCACCAACCACA
>CAYWNG010000001.1:25202-42938 GCA_964458685.1 uncultured Pirellulaceae bacterium | reverse complement strand
ACCAACCACAGCATCACCAACCACAGCATCACCAACCACAGCATCACCAACCACAACAGCACCAACCACAGCATCACCAACCACAACAGCACCAGTTGCAGAACTCAAGCCGAGCAGTTCCATCCAGAGCTTGTCTGCTTTTGGCCCTGCATCGGAACTTGCGAAGCGCCTGCGCAATTCGCGGCAGAGGCTTGCGAGAATCGACTCGGATATCGACGAGGGCATTGTTAGGGAGTTGGAAATCCGGCAGAAATTGCTTCAATTGCAGCAGAGCCAAATTGAGGCCAAAGAAGACGATAGCAAACTTCGAAAAATTTCGGAATCCTTGGAGCAATCGAGCGCAATCAAGCAAGCTGTTGAGGCGGAGATCAAGAATCTCGAGGCTGAAAAGAGACATCTGAGCGCTGAATTATCCGACGCCGAGCATGAACAGTCTACGATTCTCAGGCTATTACAAAACCAACTTTCGGCCGCTCAGCGTCAACTGCAATCTAAGCGATCAACCCAGGAGCAAGCGGAGCTACTGGGGAAACAGGGTTTGGTCAGTACGGAGAATCTAAGCCAAGCCGAGCAGGCGGTTGCGGAGGCCGAAGCGGAAGTACGACAACTGGAACTACTGATCGAGTTCTACGATAGGCTTGGCAGAGAATGAGACAGAGAAGTCAAAGAGCAGATCGGTGACTATCCCTTCTTAGATGCGCAGGGTGTTCGACGTAGCGAAACCTGAAAAGTCTACATCTCGAAATATAGGCAGCTTGATTGCCAATCACACTTCGATGCGATTTAGCTGCCACTGGAAGCCTACGGGAAATACCCGCGCAAGGCATCGGCTGCGGAAGCAAGCTCGGTAGATCAGGGAAGTGAATTGACCCTTGCCGCAACAACAATTCCCCCAGAATTTCACTTAAGTTCGAACGCGCCTAGCACAACGCGACGGTAAATCCGATATGCTCTGTTTTCACCCATCCTGCCGTAATTCTCAACCTACCTGGGTGCGTTCCGTTTTGGGAATTTGCTGGCCCCTTCAAGTCCCAGAATTGACGTTGAGCTTCCCTAGGAATAGTGCATGCCGCGCGATCTCCACAACAACGATAAGAACTCGGGGCCACCGTCCGCTGCGGATTCTGCACCGCTTTGCACAGAAGGCGAATCTGCTGCTCCTGCACAGGGCTTGCTGGTTGTAGGGATCGGCGCATCGGCAGGTGGACTGGCTGCTTTCGAAACGTTCTTTCGCAGCTTCCCCAAAGTTGCCAGTGTACCAATGGCCTTTGTGCTAGTTCAGCACTTGGCTCCCAGTCACAAAAGCGAGTTAGTCGAGATTGTCCGCAATTATACCGATATGCAAGTCTTCGAAGCCGAAGAAGGCATGCCGGTAAGGCCCAGTTGCATCTACGTCATTCCACCCAATCACGAATTGTCAATCCACAACGGCGCCCTGCATTTGTTGCATTTGACGGAACCAAGAAACCATCGTTTACCGATCGACCACTTCTTCAGTTCCTTGGCACTTGATCAAAATCAATTGGCGGTAGGACTCATCTTTTCGGGAAGTGGTAACGACGGGAGCTGGGGAGTCTGCGCGATCAAGAACTCGGGTGGGATGGTTATGGTGCAGTCGCCCGAGTCGGCTGAATTCGATGGTATGCCGCAAGCTGCGATCAAGACAGGTGTCGTCGACATCGTCTCGCCACTTAGTGAGATGCCAAGGCAGTTGCTGGCCTACGCATCGCAAATCGGTCGGAATGGGCCGCTATCGGATAAGAGCCGAACCAGCGAAACGGAAAGCGCCATTCAAAAAATCTTCATGTTGATTCGTGCGAGGACGGGCCACGACTTTACGCATTACAAGCCCAGCACGATCGATCGCCGCATCGAACGTCGTATGGCAGTCAACCTCGTCGGATCACTGGACGATTACGTGATCAAACTACAGCAGGTACCAGCCGAAATTGACCTGTTGTTTCAAGACCTACTGATCGGAGTCACCAGCTTCTTTCGTGACCCCGAAGCATTTGAGAAACTGGAACAGACGGTATTGCCTAAGTTAGTTTCAGAGAAGTGCTCGATCGGAGCCCCACTGCGAGTGTGGGTTTGTGGTTGCTCGACAGGCGAAGAAGCCTATTCGCTTGCGATCCTGATCCATGAGCAATTGGAGGCTTCCATCGCTTTATCGGAAGCGTCTATCAATGTCCAGATTTTTGCCTCGGACATCGATGCTCGCGCGATCGCGACGGCACGAACTGGACTTTATCCGGTAAGTATTAAGGAAAACGTGACCGCCAAGCGATTGGCCCGCTACTTTACCTTTGAAGCCGAGAACTCAGCCTACCGCATTCACAAGAAGATCCGTGATATGGTGATCTTCTCAGAGCATGATGTGAACAAAGATCCTCCATTTTCTAAGCTGGATCTCATCAGTTGTCGGAACTTGATGATCTACTTAGGCGGTGAGCTGCAACACAAGTTGATTCCCTTGTTTCACTTCGCCTTGCAAGCTAACGGATTTTTGTTCTTGGGCTTATCGGAGGGTATTGGTGACTTCGATCAACTGTTTTCTGTCATTGATCGTCATGCGAAACTGTATCGTCGCAAGCCGGACTACGACGGGATGCCTCGGGCCAAGTGGCAGAGATCGACAACCATGGCAACTTTTCCTGTGGGTGTATCGCAAGCTCGCGTGTCACCCATCACACCAGTTAGGACAAGTATGAAAAGTGTGGCGGAACAGGCAGTGCTTGGCTTGATCGAGCCCAAGGCGGCACTCATTGATGCCAAGGGGAATATCCTTTATCTACTCGGACGTACTGGTAGCTTTCTTGAACCAGTCGCTGGTGAACCTGGCGTTCACAACATCTTTAAGATGGCTCGCGAGGGCTTGCGTCAGCCGCTTTCAACAACGCTGTACAAGGTTGTTTCAAACCAGCGAACCGAAACACTCCGCAATCTGCCTGTCAGATCGAATGGGCATTTCACAAGATTTGATCTCACTGTAGGCCCTGTCAGCAATGACCAAGTCAAAAACGCCAATATCAGCGAAGAGAAGTTGTACATCGTTCTCTTGGTGGAGTCGTCGTCAATCGCAGCAGACCAGCCTGTTGCTATCGCAAGTGAATCGCTCCCAGCGATTTCAGTTACGGACAACCTAGTTCGCGACGCTGAAGATCTCATCGCCAGTCTTTCCTCTCAATTGCAGGCCAAGGAGGAGTATCTCCAGAGCGCCTATGAAGAACTGGAGACTGCCAACGAGGAGCTGAAGTCCTCCAATGAAGAGATGCAGTCGGTGAATGAAGAATTGCAATCCACCAACGAAGAGCTGGAGACCTCGAAGGAAGAGCTGCAATCGATCAATGAAGAGCTAGCGACGGTCAACACCGAACTGCAAAATAAAGTCGCCGATCTTTCGCGACTGAACAATGACATGAACAACTTATTGTCAGGCAGTGGGATTGCCACCATCTTTGTCGATACCAAACTGTGTGTCCTGCGATTCACACCGTCGATGTCTCAAATCATCAACCTAATTAACAGTGACGTGGGCCGTCCCGTCGGACATATCGTCTCGAATTTGGTGGGATATGACAGTCTGGTCGCAGATTTACAAAATGTATTGGATTCGCTTGAGTCGCAGGAACGTCGCGTGCAGTCGACCAACGGCTTATGGTTTCAGATGCGAATCCGGCCCTATCGAACGATCGAGAATGTCATTGAGGGCGTCGTAATCACTTTTGTCGACGTCACCGAGATGAAACGCGCCGAGGATAGCTTGGAGCAAGCGAATCGACAACTGCGGTTAGCAGCCATTGTACGCGATGCCTCGGATGCGATTACTGTCCAAGATCTTGAAGGCCGAATCATTGGATGGAACCCCAGCGCCAGCCGTATCTATGGCTGGAGCGAAGAGGAAGCACTGACGCTCAATGTTTCCCAACGCGTTCCTGGTCCACTACAGCGGGAATGCATGGCACAGGTCGCTAGGCTCAGTCAGGCCGAGATATTGGAACCGTTTCAGACACAGCGATTAACCAAGAGTGGCCAGGTTCTGAATGTTCGCGTCACCGCCACCGCCTTGCTTAATGAGGCTGGAGTTGTTTATGCAATTGCAACCAACGAACGTGCAGAGGCATCGCCATGACGACAGACCCGCATTCTGAAAAACCGGTATCCAGCAGTCAACCACCGTCGGAGCGATCCTTACGTTCTCGCGCGATGGACAGATACCAGCATGATGCGGGCACCCCTGGAGCTTTCGACTCTACATCGCAGGATGATGCGCAAAAAACGATCCATGAACTGCGAGTGCATCAGATTGAACTGCAGATGCAGAATGACGAACTGCGTCTATCGCAAATCGCGTTGGAGGAGTCGCAGGCACGCTTTCGAGACCTCTACGATAACGCACCAGTCGGTTACTGTCTGGTTACTGCCGATGGGCAGATTGACGACGCCAATCAAACGTTAGGTGAGATGCTGGGATACACTCATTTCCAACTCAATAGCCGGAAGTTCACCAGTCTCATCGATAAGGACGACCAGGATGTATTCTACCATCTTCGCCGGCGCATCCTGACAACGCTACGGCCACAGACTTGTGAAGTGCGTATGCACAGGAGCGATGCAAGTTGTGCTTGGATGGAACTTTCGGTCACAATTGCCTCAGTCGATGGAGAGACCGTCTGCCTTCGAGTCTCGCTAACGAACATTGACGCGAGAGTCCGTGCAGAAAGGGCCAAAGCTCTGCTGGAGAATCAATTGCGTGAATCTCAAAAAATGGAAGCGATTGGTACGTTAGCTGGTGGTATTGCGCACGATTTCAATAACATTCTGACGGCTATTCTAGCGAATGCCGAAATGACTGAACTCATGGCAAGAGCTGAGGCACCCAAGGTGCTCCCTTTTATTCAGGAGATACAAAAAGCGGCCGACCGAGCCTGCGAACTGGTCAATCAGATTCTGGCTTTCTGTCGCCGACAGCCTATCAACCGCCACGTTGTTTCTCTAACAGAGATTATCGAAGAGAGCATCCGCTTGCTGCGTGCGACGATGCCCGCGAGGTTTAAGCTGGAGTTCACCCATGACGAAACTGTACCGAGCGTCTTGGCCGACGACACGCAGATCGAGCAGATAGTGGTTAACTTTGCAACCAATGCCATGCAGGCGATGGAGGGTAAGGCAGGACATCTTCGTATTCATCTCGACTCTATCAAGCTCCAGAAGGAAACTATCAATGCCCTGAATCTCAATGCAGATCTCTGGTCCGCATGCGACTCGGCTGTACGAATAGTCTTCGAGGATGATGGTCCTGGGATAGAGCCCAGCGTGGTTAGCCGGATCTTCGAACCTTTTTTCACTACCAAGCCAGTCAATCAGGGAACCGGCCTTGGCTTGGCGGTGGTACACGGAATCGTGCAAGCGCATGACGGTCAGATTGTTGTTGATTCAAAGCTCGGTCAAGGTACTGTCTTCACGCTGTATCTGCCACCAGCTCGTCCGGTATCCGAAGAGTTTCAAGATGCGCAAAAGTTTTCCCCCAAAGTCAACAGTAAAGAACCCGATCTCGTTGACTCAGGATTGCCAGCCCAAGTCAATCGCACTGTTCTTTACATTGATGATGATGGAATTGTCCTGAACGCGATAGTTCATCTACTAGGGCAATTTGGAATTTCAGTCCATGGCTATTCAGATTTAACAGCCGCCTTGCAGTATATCGAGGACTCTTCGAATCACGTTGAGTTGTTAGTTACCGATTACAACATGCCAGGAGTTTCTGGATTAGAATTTGCGAAGCAAGTCCACGAAGTTCGACCAGCATTACCAATAGTTGTGACTTCGGGTTACATCGACGACGAACTCAGTTCGCATGCAGAAGAAGCGGGAATCGTGGCGCTCTTGCCAAAACCGTTTTCAGCTAAGGACTTCCTCGATCTGCTGAAGAAATTAGTTCGCGATTTCCCATCCAAAGAATCGGCTAGCTGAAAGATCTTCTGCTTCATAATGACAAAGAAGCTCTCAAGTGATATCCCTACGTCAGCGCTCTAACCTGCTGACAAATAAATGCGATGATCGCCCTATATCGCGTCATACAATCTTCAGCTTCGGTTCGCTACAATGTTGTGCGATTGTGAGTGGTCCCGATGGCAACACCTGAGTTTGACATCGATTTCAAACCTCGTTTCATTCAGCTTAATTGATCGTTTGAAGGGGCGTGTTATGGCGTTCGAACCCATCAACATCTTTTCGCACAAGATTGATCCAGCAGGAGTAATCAAGATGCTGCAAAAAGAATATGGCGAAGTCAAAGTTACGGGGCCGGTTGATGATTGGGTTAAGGCAGAGCTTCAATTTGGCAAGAAGAGCTTCTTCACAAAACCCAAGTTATTCACGTTCGGACACAACTCCGAGTACTATGACGGCAAAGGGTGGCCACGACAGGTTGTCGGAATGCAGAACTATTTCGCGAACTTTCCTGATTCGCCTAATAAGCTGAACTGCCTACAGTTGATTCGGTCGTTTCGCTTCAGTCTAGCCGTTCCAGTTCACGACTTGGATATCAATAGCCAAGACGAGCGATTAGAAATTCTGTATGCAGTGTGCAAATACCTGGACGGTGCGATCTTCACACCAACGTCACTTCGCGACTCGCGAGGGAGGATACTTATATCATCAGATGGTTATTACGACGACACCGCGGTTCTTCCTCGGTTACCACCGACCGAAGATCATCCTGACGCAGTTCGCGATGATGCAAGCGATAACGATGACGAAGATTATGAAGAACCCGTCCGACCGACTCCCGAGCGTATCGCGGCGCGGACCTTGGCGCTAACTGCTGTAGCGGCACGGGCCACGCTCGAATTTGATAACATGGAAAGTTCTGACAACATGGATATCCATCGGAAAAGGATCTTGGAGTGGATTGAAGAGCTCGGGATAGGCAGCGAATTAGAGCCGCAGGAATGGAAGGTTCTGCAAAGAGTTGTCGGAACTCTTGAGCAGCAAGACTTCATTAATGCGATGTGGCGAGTTGAGGGACTAGCGGTACTCGCCTGGGCGTTACAACTGTATCCAATTCCTGAATACGACGAATTGGTGAATCCACCCGAACTCTACTCGGCTATTGGATTGTTCGACGTAGACGCTGGCCGAAGAGTCTTGTCCGAGCCCAATCTTCGAAGCGAACAGGAGTTAGATGCGATGCTTGAACACCTCCTTGCACTGCACTGGCGCATGCGAGATTTCTCGATTCGCCCCCAGAAAATGGACTTTGTCAGCTTCTCGAAAAAGTGCTGGTTCGGAAGCTTTGACCTGTCCAAGTTTCGAGTGATCGATGGAGACCTTGCGATTGGCTACGTCACTATTTCTGAAGCAGATCCCGATGAGCTTTCGCGAGTATCGAGCCTCGCCATGGAACGCCATTTGGCAATTAACTGGTTATTTGGTCATAGCAAGATCTACTCCCAAACAGATACCTCAACCTAATCAAACATCGTTTAACCCCGTTTAACGGCAAGCGTAAGGCGACATGAAGACTGCGTTGCGTCTTTTTTTAACGCTCTTGTTCCTGGCAGGATGCCTCTACCTGTTCTCCCTATCGACTGAGAACAGTCAACTAGTGGCCGATATAAATCGATTGGAGGCTGAACTGGGGAGGATGTCGATTGAAGACACCAATCGACTTCACTTCGTAGAAATCGAAAATCCGGAAGTTCCTCCGGAAGTTGCCGCTCAGGTCCCTAGAGTATGGCAATTTCGATGCTATCTACCTTCGGGCTACAACTTTATGGAAATGAGTGGCAGCGGGCGCGTAACGAAGGAAGGTATCTATTATAACGGTGGGAGCAACACCAGTTGGCGCTCGCCCAAATCGGAAGCCATTCACAAATTGCTGACAGTGAGCTTGCAAGAGAAGAACAATCGCGTAGAGATGTACTATTCGCTGGGTGGTTCCACTGGGACGATAACGTTGAATGGCATCAACCCTGATCGCTTAGATGCTCTACTAGTTCAAAAGCTGGTCCATAGCGACTTGGGACCACGTTCCTTCGCCCAAGATACCATTCTGCCACTACTGAAGATCTCTGATCCAAGTACTGCGAAGGTTGAGGCGATAGACGGCAAGTCGCTGACAACATTCGAAGGTGGAACTCTCTTGTTGTGCCCGAAATCTCGCAAAACTGCTCTTGGAGATCTAAGTAGCGGCAAAACTCCCGACGATTTTGACCCAAGCTGGTTAGCGACGGAGGCCAAGGATGAGTGACGCCAAAACACATCGAACTGAAAGATCAAGACTCTCGCTCAGGCATCTACTGTATTTGACTGCTTGGATTGCCATTGGAATCGCTGTCGGTATGGCCTACCGGCAAAACCGCTACTTAAGGCAGAAGCGAGTCGAACTGCTCGCTTTATCAAAAGGCCTACAAGTTACCAACGAAGATGAACTGATCTCTGCCGCCATGTCAGAGATCACTAGTGGTTTTTATTCATGGCGAGTGCATATCCCCGACAGTCGCGACTACGAATTGCGGCTGGGGATTGGAGAAGTTTCCGAGAAGGGTATTCCTCCGATTGTTGGCAAAGTAAGGCTTTCGCCAGGGCAGCATCGGATAACGCTTCACAGGCAAGATTCAGTTCTTGAAGAGTTTCGTTATGCTGTTTACGTCGATGGAGTTCAAGTCATTGAAAAGTTGATGGGAAAGAACTGGCTGCCTAGCGATTTGTCTTCAGCGACAAGTATGACTTGGCCAGAGAATCTGAATACAGCGACGGCACCGACAGCTCCCCTTCAACTTTCGGCACAACGATACGAGCCGGTGATCATCTTTGGGCAGCAGTATAATTACTTCAACGGAGAGTACGACAATCATTTGACTCGGCCGGGTTATCGACTTTGGATTGACTTGGCCGATCAAGATTACCAACCAGCTTCGCCCTTTCTAGGCTTCGTAGGCGATCCTCAATTTTTGGGGATCGGTCTACGGGATGGGATTCGATATCTTGCTTCGAATACTCGTTTTGCATGGGAGTTTACAAAACCGAATTCTGGAACAAGAGCTCCCCTGCTACGAGTAGAAGCAGAGTTTAATACAGTTGATGGTCGCAAATTCTCCAGCCATACGTTTGAGTCGTGGCAAGTTCGTAATGCAGCCACCGGATCGGAATCACTACGTTGGAAAGAAGACCCCGATCAGACTGTCCGTTCAGCTTTTCTACACGCGAAGTCTAAATCCTCAGCAGACCTACAGCCGGTAGTCGAATTGCAATGGGACGCCAGCAAGCCTGATGCGATTGGAATTCGCTTGGCAGACACCCCCGCAAATGATCAAATCAGCCGATGGAGTTTGCGCATCCTTGATGGAAAGCACCATCTGTGGCGTCAAATCCAAGCGGGCGACGCTTCGTGGATTACCCCTGAGGAAGCGATCAAAAAAAATGATCGCGTTGAGGCTATTTCACAGAACCCAGCCATGAAGTCTGCTGTCTTAAGCCTAGTGGATCAGTCGAAGCCGAGTGTTGAACTTCATTGGAAAACGAATGAAGCTCTCCCACTACAAATCGTAGAACGAAAGGACGTGCGTTACTCAGGGATGAGTCTCTACCAGGGACTGCCACTGACGTTTGGGGCTCAGATTCCAAATCCCCTGAAGCCTGAGCTAGAGGTGGAAGTGCAGGACCAAGATCCATCGACCGACGGGACGGCATTTCCCGGAGGCTCCGTCTATAGTGCAATCCGCATTGAGGTCCAGGCTACTACGCGGGACTGGATTTGGCTGAGTGCAACTAGCAATCCGTAATCACTAACACCCATGAACAAACACTCCAATCGACTGACTTCAACCAGCAAGTTTCTCAGTCTAGTACTGCGACATCAACCTGAAGTGATTGGCATGCAGCTCGACTCGGAAGGTTGGCTGCCCATCGACGAACTGATTCAAAACGCAAACAATCATGGTAAGGAACTTACTCTTGATTTGCTTCATGAAGTCATCGCGACGTGCGCCAAGAAGCGGTTCTCGCTCAGCGAAGATGGACTGAGGGTTCGAGCCAATCAAGGGCACTCGGTCCCCGACATTGAACTCAACCTTGAATGCATCTCGCCCCCTGCCCTGCTCTACCACGGAACCGTCGCTCCATTCCTAGAGAGCATTCGTCAGCAAGGCCTGCTCAAACGCTCACGCAACCATGTGCACTTGTCAGCGGATATCGAAACCGCCAAGAAGGTTGGCGCTCGTCGTGGCAAGCCCATCATCTTGACGGTTCAAGCTCAAACAATGTACCAAGCTGGCCACGCCTTTTATCTGTCGGCTAATGGCGTTTGGCTAACCGACTCCGTCCCCGCTGCATTCATCGAGTTCTCCGAATAGACGTAGCCAAACTTCAGTAAGAAAATCTCTTATCTGCGTCCTTCCGCAACTGATTCAGATCGACTTAAAAAATGGTGGAGTCGAAATCCAGCTCCGTAGAACCATAGGCAGAAGAATGAGGGCAAGAGAATGATACAGAAATCAATTCTCCTGCCCCCATTCTCTTGCCTACTTGACTTGGTGCCCGCAGCTAATTCAGAATCGCCCTAAAACTCGTGGAGCCGAAATGAAGCTCCGTAGAACTATAGGCAAAAGAATGGGGGCAAGAGAATAATGCAGGAACTTGCCTATTTAGAAGGTGGTGCTGAGTCGACCTCTTTGGGCTGTTAATTGAAATCAAGCTGAATCAACAGTTATGATTTCTACAAGAGAGTGATTGAGATTGATCCACTGAATGGCTTTCAGTTTAGAATGTGCTAAAAGAACTCGGAGATGTTCTTTATAGGCAGCTTGACAGCGAGACAGTGACGTGACGACAAAAGCAATTTCATCTGAATGGCATTGGACGCGGTGGGTACCAATTAGCATCGACCCAAGATAGAGTTCAATTCGCTGAGTACATTGCTCTTCACCGAAGAAGTAGACCAGGGCGTCGTTATACAGACAATTGGAAAGGTGCGTGCCCCAATCGTTGATGATTGCTCTAAAATAAGTCATTAAGAGTTCGCAGTTGGGCGAGATTGTTCGCATTCTAGTGAGATCGAATCTTGGCTTGTACCGATCGGCACTTCTAACTGAATTTCGAAGTAGCTTCCCTCGAACCTTCTGTTCACCGAAATTAATCAGCTTAACCAGTGAGATGCCTTGCAACATTGCATAGTGAAGGCATTGGGCCTCATGCTCGCCGATCAGACTGGAAGCAACCTTTAGCTCGTAAAGCATCTGATTGACGATCAGATCAAGATAGAATGTCTTTTGGAAGTCAGCGTGCGTTATGAGTACGGGAACTTGAGTATGAGCTTCGAATCCATCGCCCCTAAGTTGTGTAGCAAGCGCATTTTCGTAAACTCGTTCTTCGAATAGTCGTCCAAGCTTATTCTGCACGCTGTAGGCACATCGCATCACTCCCATGTCGATGGCTGAAAAAGCTTCATTCGAGATCTGTTCGAGTTCGAGAGCAAGGGTGATTGGCATCTTGATGAATAACACTTCGATGCGTGCTAGAGAGGAGGCTAACGTGTCGTGCTTTATGTATGTTCTTTTCTATCTCTTTATTCTACCGGCTAGCCGCATCATTTTCGACTTCCTTACCAGCAAGGTTCTAATTCTCCTGCCCCCATTCTCTTGCCTACTAGACTTGGGGTAACTGATTTTCGACTGACCTAGATCAACCAATGGTGCTCAGATTAGCTGACTACACAAGCGACATCATGTAGAGCATTTCGCAACAGATCTGAGCGGAACGCTCGTCGTATCGCTGAGCTTCAAAATCAGTGTCGTCGGCGACTTTGGGATCTTCATATCGGATCGGCATGCGGAGGTCACAGCCCATGACGAGCGGACATGCATCGTCGGCCTGCGAGCAAGTCATCACGGCGCAGTATCCCTTGCTGGGATTGGGAGCATCTCCATAAGCCTTTGAAAAGCAAATCTGCGGAGCTCGCGAATCGGATGTATAAACACTGTAGCGTGGGTTCGTCGCGGTGAGATCATCGGCAACTATCTTTAGACCACAGCGTTGCATGGCGGCGACCGCTCGAGGGTTGAAGGCCGTAGCTTCTGTTCCTCCCGAAAAGGTCTCGACGCCGACCAAGCCGTAATACTCGGCAGCAACCTGAGCCCAGATTTGTGAGAGATGGCTTCGTCGTGAATTGTGCGTGCAAATAAATGTCAACATTGCAGGCTCAGATTTCGAAAGTCTCTCACGAACATAGTTCGCTACTTTCGCCAAGTCGGTCTTGCGATCGCCAGGAATTGAGTCGAATCGAGTGGTTGCTTCGTCCAAGTAGTGCTTGAGGCTTGGGTAGAAAGTTGTTGCCGTGGTGGAGAGTTTGTTTAGTGTCATGGAGTTGTTTCAGGGAAAACGGAAAGCTTGCTTGGTTGTTGTTTTGAAAAGAGGAAGACAGGAAGAGCGGGCGGGACGCCCGCGCACCGGTGCGTCACGCAGGTAGCGGTGCGTCACGCAGGTAGCGGTGCGCGGGCGTCCCGCCCGCTTTGCGTCAATAGACTCAACCGCTTTAATCCAGTTGGAGGTTCAATCTGCCAAGGAACAATCACAGCTCGACTAGCGTGCACTTCGTTGACTTCGCGCAAGTATTTTTGCTCGTGCAATTGACGTTGTTTCAAAAGTGGATCGGTAATCGGTAAAGGGCTGAGCACTTGATTGATAACCCATGCATAGGGCTCGATTTCGGCGCGTCGCAAGTCTCGCTGCAAGGCGGCCGCTTCATGCACCGGTGTCGCTTCGGCAAGCGTGACGATCAGAACGCGAGTGAAGTTTGGGTCTCGCAATCGTGGCAGTAAATTCTCAACCGCTTCTGGCATTTCGCTCGACTGACGCGTTACTTCGCGGTGATAGGCTAGCGCCGAATCGAGCAAGAGTACTGTATGTCCCGTGGGTGCCGTGTCGAGCACCACAAACTTGTTGGTGCCAGCAGCAACTGCATCGGCGAAGGCTCGGAAGACCGCGATCTCTTCTGTGCAAGGCGATCTCAAGTCCTCTTCCAAAAGTGCTTTGCCTTGAGCGTCTAAGTTCTTACCGGCTTTGTTTAGAACTTCAGCGGAGTATTTAGCGGTTTCTACGGCTGGATCGATTCGACTTACGGTAAGGTTCGGCAAATGTTCGTTGTCGAGTGTTGCAGCAACATGAGCCGCTGGATCAGTGGTGGAAAGATGAACTTCGTATCCTCGTTCTGCAATTGCAACAGCTACAGCCGCAGCAACGGTTGTCTTGCCGACGCCCCCCTTCCCCATCGCTAAGATCACACCATGACCAGGGGCGATTAGGTCATCGATAAGGTCGGCAATGTGCGCGGGTAACTGGTGCGAGGGCGTCCCGCCCGCCGGTTTGCTTAGGTCTGGTTCTTTTTGGCTTGACGGGCGGGACGCCTGGGTATCCGCTTCAATGCGGTCGGTACGCTCTCGCACCGCGGCCAGTTGCCGTAGAGAATCGATCCCTACGATGCCATAAGGGCTGAGCGGAATTACCGTTTGAGGAAGCGTCTTCAAGCCTTCTGGCATTGCGGCTAGTGCCTCCGAGCCTCGTTGCTCGAGAGCCACTGCATATGGATCACTTACGTCCGTTGCTTGAAACACGCCATTGATCACGAGGTGCTGATTGTGAACGCCAAGCTCGGACAACTCGCCACTGGTCCGAGTCGCTTCGCGAAGTGCACTCGCTTCCGCGCGAGCGACGAGTACGAGCGTCGTTACTGCCGGATCGCCAAGAGCCTTGACAGACTCCTGATAAAGCTTCTGCTGACTTTGCAATCCAGCTAAAGGTCCCAAGCAGCTAGTCCCTGATGTGCTCTGCTTGATAAAGCCATCCCAGGCCGATGGTAGCGTGAGCAATCGTAGAGTGTGGCCGGTCGGTGCTGTATCAAAGATCACATGATCGAACTCAGCCGTCGCGTTTGGATCGCCGAGCAATCGCGAGAACTCGTCGAACGCCGCGATCTCAAGCGTGCATGATCCAGAGAACTGTTCTTCCATGCTCTTTATGGCAGCTTCCGGCAGCAAGCCGCGATATGGGCCAACCATGCGCTCGCGATACTCGGCTGCTGATTTCTCAGGGTCGAGATTCATGGCAAACAAAGTTGGTAACGCTGGAATCGCTGTCGGATGGTTTCCAAGATTAACACCCAACACTTCATCAAGATTCGAAGCTGGATCGGTAGAGACCAGCAAGACTCTCTTGCCCGCATCGGCAAGTCTTACTGCGGTCGCACAAGCCACCGATGTCTTGCCAACACCACCCTTGCCAGTAAAGAACAGATTGCGAGTCGTATGATCTAAGAATTTCATGATTTTCTTTCCTACAGCCTCACGTCTCTATCCTCTCGCCTGCTTCAGCCTGCTCTAGCAGCAGCCTGTGCTTCCACAGCATCCGCCGCTTGAATTTGCAATTGGGAGTAATTGTTTTGCTGGTGAGCCGCTGATCAAAGCGCTGAGTTCATCGCGAGTTGGATAGACTTTGCGACTAACAATCTCGCCGTCGATGACTACGACAGGCAGAGACTCTGTTCCCTCGGTACTTAGGACTTGATGAATAGCTTTGTTCTCAATGAAGGCCTGAGGCTGTTGAGCTAAGTTGAATCGCTCGACGTTGTGACCTTGGCTCTTGAGCCAATCGAGATCGGCCGCGAATTGTGGCAATACCAGATCGACTTCTGGACCACAGACGCCAGTCGAGCAGCACATGGGTTTGTCGTAAACTTGAATTGTCTTCATTGTGTTTTCCTTCATTGATTAGTGATTTAAGGCGGTACATGGGCATCCCATCCGTACACTTATCTAGCGGACGGGACGTCCGCGTACCGAGCAACGGTGCCGAGCGTCCCGCCCGAAGATCTTACGCAGCGGACGGGACGTCCGCGTACCGCAACTACAGACCTGCGACTAACTTCTTTAGCTTTGCCATCGACTCTTTGTTGATGCAGTAGCAAACGCGAGGGCCGTCGATCTCGCCCTGCACCAATCCGGCTTCCTTGAGGATCTTCAAATGTTGAGAAACGGTTGATTGAGCCAATGTCATCTCCTCGACGATTTCGCCGCATATGCACGAGGTTCGACTGAGCAATAATCGTACGATTCGAACGCGAGCTGGATGAGCCAAAGCCCAAGCTAGCTTGGCCAGGTCTTCTGCCCAAGCGACGTCCGGCAGCGAGAGCTTCTCGTCGGTGTTGCAGCATTTTTTAGATGCTGACTTAGTACGAACCATCTCCAATCGCCCTCAAGTCACAAAGAATTCTGGCATCGCTAAATTGTCTATCGTCGATAAACGATATGCTTTTGAGTGTTTCTTGTCAACTCTGAATCGATGGAGATCGATCGGCAAATCGTTTAACGGCAAGCCGAAGGCGACTGCGCCTGCGATCATTGCTGCACCACAGATGTTCGAGAAGCGGGAACGTGGGAAGAACAGTCGCCTACGGATTGCCGTTAATAGCCGTTAAACGATTCACACCAATAGGACGACTGAATGAGTCTTAGCTTACTTCCAAACAGCGACTCAGGTCGATACACTTAACGCATGGAAGTTATCTCATTGCAATCAGGAAGTTCCGGTAACTGTGTTTTTGTACGAAGCGGCGACACTCGTGTGCTCTTCGATGCAGGCATCAGCGGAAGCAAAGCTCAATCGCGTCTAGCCGCTTGTGGATATGACATTCGCAGTTGTGATGCGTTGATACTCTCGCATGAACACAGCGATCATATCAGCGGTGTGGGCGTGTTTCATCGTAAGTTCGGCTTGCCTGTCTACGCCAACCAACGAACTTGGCATGCGACTCGGGCTAAATCGACAACTGGCTGCATTGGAAGCCCCAACCACTTTGTATCTGGTGAGTCTTTTCAGATCGGATGTCTACGAATCGACCCCATTCGCACGCCTCACGATGCTGTTGAAGGGGTTTGCTTTGTCGTCGAGGATTCCAATTCTGGCGAGCGCTTCGGTCTTCTGACCGACTTGGGGCACGCCTTCGATGGACTTGCCGAACTCATCAGCACGTTGGATGCAGTGCTGCTCGAAAGCAACTATGATGATCAGATGTTACGCCATGGTCCTTACCCAAGATATTTGAAAGAACGTATCGCAGGAAAGGCCGGCCACATTTCCAACGACGATGCTGCTGAGCTTTTGGACGCGGCTCAAACGGAGCAATTGCAATGGGCTTGCTTGGGGCACTTGTCGGCGCATAACAACTCGCCGGAAGTCGCCTTAGCCACTCACCGCTCGCGGCACCAAGATCGCTTTCAGATTTTTTGTGCAGACCGAGACGGCATAACACAGCTACCGAAGATTCAGCGTGCCAAAGTCGCGAAACAACTTAGCGTTGCCTGCCGATGAGAACGCCTGGCGATTCACAAGCGAATACAATTCGTGCGTGAGTCAGGGAAACATCGCTAATAATCCAACTCAGGTTCCGATAGATGCCAAGCAACACTCCAGAACAAAACGAGTTCTTTCGAGTCCTATCCTTGGGCGACCAGGAACAAATCCGTGCGATTGTTGCGAAGAATCCGAAGATTCTCGACAGCTTTAACTATCACAGTTTTGGAGCTACTCCACTGACGTTTGCCTGCTTCGCGAACCGTCCTGCGATCGTTGAATTTTTGCTAGAGTTGGGCGCCGATCCCAACCAGAAAAGCGATTGGGATATGGGACCGTGGAGTCCGTTGCACTGTGCGATCTTCCGAGGCGATAAAGATCTCGCTAGGTTACTACTTTCGCACGGGGCTATCTTGGATGTCCATGCCGCGGCCGGCCTAGGCGATTGTGATGCTGTTTCAAAATTGCTCGACGCCGATCCAGTTCGAGTCAACGAACGAGGCGGCGATGGATGCTTTCCATTGCATTTCGCGGACACGGTGGAAGTCGCTGATTTGTTGCTAGATCGCGGTGCCGAAATCGATGGTCGTTGCATCGACCACTATAGCACTCCAGTACAGTATCTTTGTAGCACGCGACCTGAAGTTGCACGATTTCTCATGTCAGTTGGTGCGAGCCCCGATCTCTTTTCCGCCGTGGTTTGTGGAGATGTCGAGATAGTTGAGGGTATGTTACGAGCCGACCCAGGCCTTATCGAGGCCCGCATCAATCAGACCTTCTTCCCGCCTGGAAGCGAGCACGACGTTCACAACATTTTGACCTTCACGATAGGACAGGACTCAACTCTGTTACACGCAGCAGCGAAAGCAAATCGCGCCGAGTCGGTTGTGGCTCTTGTTGGACACGGTTTGTCGCCTAACGTCCGTGGAGGCTACGATCATGGAACGCCTTTGCACACGGCCGCATGGAGCGACTGCGCCGAGTCCGCGCGAGCTTTGCTGGACAATGGCGCCGACATAGAAGCTCGTTCTGGAAAGCTTCACAACAACACCCCGGCTGGCTGGGCAATCGTCGCCGGCGCGGAAAAAGTCTTCAACCTGCTGATGGATCGCGGCGCGCAGAAACACCCTTGGTTTCTGGACGATGCTCGCGATGCATCCGCTGGGCGGTTCGATCAAGTTGCGAATGTCCCCCACGAACAACGCAATCGCATCCTCGCACGCCTTGTTGGCTAGAAAATCGCTTTCCAGTACTGATTTTCTAACAAAATTGCCAAATTGTCGCGATTTGTTGTCATGATTCGGTTTCGTCGTCTAAGTACATGTTAGAAGGACGTTGTAACCGGATTGGATCAAGCGATGGACGGACAATTTCAGCAAGCGATTCGAT
>CAYWNG010000001.1:3352-25192 GCA_964458685.1 uncultured Pirellulaceae bacterium | reverse complement strand
GGACTCTGGCCCAGCCAGTAGTTTCGGCCTACGTTGCCTCGGTAGTCAGAGACTTTCGCGACCGCGACGATGTACTTCAAACCATTGCGGTAGCAGTCCTTGAATCGTTTCCATCGTACGATACGACTCGTCCCTTTAACGGATGGGCTTTGGGGATCGCTCGAAATCAGATCGGAACCTACCTTCGCGATAGAAAACGAACGCGGCAAGTATTCGATAACGCGACGGTTGACATGTTAGCCGTTGCTTTTGAACAGATCGAAACAGAGCAGGCTCGATCATTGGATTACTTGCAAGAGTGTCTCGCAAAGCTAGAAGGTCGAGCTCGGCAGTTATGCGAACTGCGATACCAGAACGACTTGAAGCCCGCTGCGATTGCGGGCTTGTTAGGGATGACTTCCAATAGCGTGGCTAAATCACTTCAGCGCATTCGCGATCGATTGCGACAGTGTATCGAACGACATGTTGCTTTGGAGGGATCGCAGTCATGACCAGCTCTGACGCTCGCCGATTGATCGATGGGTATTTCGATGACGTTCTCACCGAGCAGGAGCATGTGGAGCTAAACCGTTGGCTGCAAGCTGATCCTGAACACGCCATCATTTTTGCTAAGGCATCGCTGCTCCACGACCGACTGCGTAATGTGTTGGCTTCGAACGGTTCGGTCGAGTCACTTGCAAACGAGTCACTCTCAACTGACCCTATTTCAAGCGAAGCCAATGAACTCAGGCTTTCAAATGACTCGCAAGACCAATTAGGAACTCCTCGACTTCATACAACTGCATGGAAGGTCTTGGCGAGTATGGCTACAGTTGCAGCGGGCCTAGCGGTGCTGTGGTTTAGCTTCAGTTCCTCAACGGCTTCGGCTGCGATTCGTGAGTTGGATCGAATCATCCTCAACAGCATTCGGTCGCAAGATAGGACCTACGGAATTGTTGTCGAGGATATCTCGACCAGCGGACGTCGCGACAAACGCTCTCCGGAAATGCAACGACCGCCTAAGCCTCCCTTGGATGGAGCCACGCTGCATGTGCGGGCAGGTAACCAGTTTGTACTCATCCGCAAAACTGCGGAAGGTCTACCGTTCATTACTGGTAGCAACGGGAAACAAAGTTGGGCGATCAACACGCGTGGGCCAGTCAAAGTTAGCTCTGACGTGCATCACTTCGATCGCGATCTTCCCGGCCACGAGACCTCCGTGCCGCTCACCAATCTCCATGAAGGGCTCGAGCAGCTCAAGCGAGCTTACCATCTTGAGTTTTCAGATCTCGGTCCCGAGGAGTATTCGCCTGTCGATGGCTCGAATGACGAAGGTGACGAGGCTCGTCTATTGGTGGCAGTCAAGAAGCCCAGGGAGCGAGGGCCGCAACGTGTGGAGATCGTTTACGATTCGAACTCAGGAAGAATTTTGCGAATGCGTTTTGTGCAGATGCCTTATGGCCCCGACCGTTTAGATCTGCGATTGTCACTGGAGAGTGAAGAAGAACTGCCTACCGATTTCTTTGAACACGCGAGCCATCATGAGTCGGATCGCAAGATTGAAATGGAGGATTAGCAAATGGGACGACTTTTGTTTTTATCAGGACTTGTTGCAGTGCTAAGTTGTTCAATTGCAGCTTGGTCGCAGACGACGACGGCGAGTAAGCTTCGCAAACCGCAGATGAGCGATACGATTCGAGCCAATGTCTACGCCGACAACACCTTCATGCTGTACATCAACGGCGAACTAGTCGCGGTGGATTCGATCGCCTTTGTTCCACATAACGTGATTTCTGTCGACATATTGCCAAGCTATCCGATGACAATAGCAGTGATGGCCAAAGACAACTTTGATCCTAAGACTGGCATGGAGTATGCCAACACTAACATCGGTGATGGCGGCTTTATCTTGAAGTTTAGCGATGGCACGGTAACTAGCGGCGATTGGAAAGCGAAGAAGATCTCATGGGGCCCAATTGATCGCGACACGAAGAATCCTCGCATCGAGAGCATCGCAGTTCCCGATCAATGGTATGCGATTGATTTTGATGACAGTACCTGGGGCAAAGCTAAAGAATACTCCGAAAAGGAGGTCGGTCCAAAGCAGCCCTACTTCGATAACGACTTTAAAGGAGCCACGTTCATTTGGTCCGACGATATCGCGCTCGACAATGTCGTCCTCTTTCGCCATGTCGTGAAAGCCTCTCCGGATGGCAAAGAGCGAATCGACTTTCGTAATCTCAATAATGTTGTCCCTGAAAATCCACCTCGCGGAACTGGTCGGCCTGGTCGGGGCGGGCAAGGTGGTAATGAAGGAGCCAACAAATGAGGACTCGATGCTACAGAGTTTTTGCCGCACTGCTAGTCGTACTGTTCATAGCTACCAGCATGAGTCAAGCTGGCGATAGACCCAACATCATCTTCATGTTGTCCGATGACCAAGGTTGGAATGGCCTGTCTGTGGCTATGCACCCCGAGGTGGCGGGCTCGAAAGGCGAGATCTTCCAGACTCCCAATCTAGAAAAACTGGCATCGCAAGGTATGCGATTTTCGTCGGCCTATGCTCCTGCGCCCGTTTGTTCGCCGACGCGAATCAGTATTCAGACGGGCAAGAGCCCTGCTCAACTTCATTGGACTAAAGCTGCGCCAGCCGTAACGGGGCGCAAGCTCATCGAGCCACGACTGATCAAGGACTTGAGCAAAGATGAAGTCACTATCGGCGAACTGCTGAAATCGGCTGGATACGCGACAGCACATTACGGTAAGTGGCACATCGCCGGTGGAGGCCCTGGCTCGCATGGATACGACGAACACGATGGTGATACCGGGAATGAAAACGCTTTTAAGTTCACCGATCCAAACCCGGTCGACATTTTTGGCATGGCCGATCGTGCGGCGAAGTTTATAGAAAAAAGCCAGAAATCAAACAAGCCTTTCTACATTCAACTCTCATGGAACGCGCTGCACGCCCCAGAGCTTGCCATGAAGGCAACTCAGGCGAAGTATGAGAAGTACGCTTCGCAAAGCAACTCAAAACAGATCGCTACCGCAGCCATCACCGAAGATCTAGACTCGGGAGTTGGCAAAGTCCTCGAGGCCGTCGATCGCTTGGGGCTGAGCAAGAACACTTACATCATCTACATGTCGGATAATGGCTCGGGCGGTGGCAACAAGCGTGGAGGCATTAGTGGCGGCAAAGGCTCAGTATGGGAAGGCGGAATTCGCGTGCCGCTGATCATACGTGGCCCCGGCGTCGACGCAAATTCATGGTGCCATATTCCAGTCGTGGGCTACGATTTGCTTCCAACCTTTTGTTCCATCGCCGGCATATCATCGCCGGAAATTCCCAAAGGAATTGAAGGTGGAGATATCACCGGTCTGCTTCACAAGACCGGCCAGGATTCCGTCAAACGTCCGTGTGACGAGCTTGTGTTTCACTTTCCGCATTACCAAAGCGACGACGGTCCACACTCAGCGATCCGACTTGGAGATCTCAAGCTAATCCACTTCTACGAAAACGATTCTGTCGCCTTGTTCGATCTTTCCAAAGACATCAGTGAACGAAACGACCTGTCTCAAAGGATGCCGCAGGAGGCTCAACGGCTGAAGAGTCGCTTGGATCAATATCTGACTGCGATCAACGCACAATTGCCAACACCCAACACAAACTTTGATCCTTCCCAACCAGTTGCGCCGCGTAAAGGTGGCAAGAACGGGAAGAAAGGAGCGGACAAATAATGATGCTACGAAACAAACTACAGGCGCTATTGATCGCGGCATTTCTAATGGTTGGTGCTGTGTCACCCGCTCACGATGGTCTCGATCATGGTCCAGATGATCCCAGTGTGCGAATCTGGACTTTTGCAGATACCGGCGCGCACGTCCATGGTGCTTACGTCGCCTCTCACGATGGTAAGTTGCAAGTGCGCTGTACCGATGGCGTAGTTGTCTCGCTTGAGATCGAGAAGCTAACGATCTTGGACCAAAGATGGATTGAGAGACGAGCCAAGCAAGTGCAAGAACTCAACGAAAGCACAACGCCAACCAACGGCATCATGAAACTTGTTGCAGCTAATGCTCCTGGAAAACCAGCAATCGCTGACACTTTCGAACCCTTCGCGAAACTCAAAGCAGTAACGTACCGACAAGATGAAAAATTCTTCTACGTAGAATCGAATTCGATGCCTGATCATCGGATGATGGTTGGCATTACCGCTTGGCAACAGCAAGTTCCACTACCGCAACCTTACTTCGGGGACAACGCTTGGCGCATTCCGCTTGAGCCTGTTGTTGCCAAGAAACCGATGTCTGCCAATTCGCACTTCTTTCGCGGTGCGATCGCCTTGGCAGCTAACGGTGTGCCGATCTTCAATCCGATCAAGAATGACGGACGGACTGATACGCTGTTAGCAGGCGAACTCGACGAATTCGGCGGCCACTGCGGTCGTGGCGATGACTACCACTATCACATCGCTCCCACGCATTTGCAAAAGATCGTCGGCAATGATAAACCGATTGCATACGCGCTGGATGGCTATCCCATTTACGGATACACCGAGCCTGATGGATCGGAAGTGCGAGGGCTGGACGAGTTCAATGGGCATTCTTCACCGGGACTGGGCTATCACTATCACGCAACGAAGAAATACCCCTATCTCAACGGCGGATTTCATGGTGAAGTCAAAGAAGTCGATGGCCAGGTAGATCCGCAACCGCGAGCTGGCGGAGTCCGTGAAGCATTGCCACCGCTAAGGGGCGCCAAAATCACGGGGTTCGACACCAAAGACAACAAGAACTTTAGCCTCAAGTTCGAAGTTGGCAGTGAGACGCGTTTCGTCAACTACCAGCTCAACGATGATGGTTCGGTGAAGTTCGATTTCGTAGACGGTAAGGGCAAAGCTAAATCCGAAACCTATAAGCCGCGCGATCGCGGCCCAGGAGGTCGAGGCAGAGAAGGACAAGGCCGCCCGGGAAATAATCCGCCCGGAAGAAATCCGTCTGGCAAAGACTCCCCACCGAAAGACATGCAAGCCTCGGCAAGCCCCAGCTCGGGAGCACCGACTGCATCCAACAGCACTGCCTTTACAGTTTCGAGCAGCGTGATCGGTACCGATGGAATGATACCTGTCGAATTCACTTGCGACGGTCAAAGCGCCTCACCACCGGTTCAATGGAAGGATGCACCCGCGGGGACCGAGTCTTTCGCGCTTAGTCTATGGCACACTGCACCGGATCAGGAGAAGTCGTATTGGTTGGTCTACAACATTCCAGCTACGGTCGATCATCTTGACAAGAACGACAAGAAAACGGGAACGGTCGGCTTGAACGACAAGAAGAAGGCCGCCTATGATCCGATGTGCTCCAAGGGGCCAGGAGTCAAGAAGTACCACATAACCATCTACGCTCTGTCTTCTGAAGTGAAGCTTGATAAGGGTAGCGACAATCGTGCGAACTTCTTGAAGGCCATCAAGGGAATCACCCTCGCCGAGAAGACACTAGACTTTCAGTATGAGCGGAAGAAGTAACGAGTGTTTCTTGAGTTGTCCAACTGTTCTTTTCGTCTTCGGGATAAGAGCTTAGCAATGAAGTGTCGTTCGCTGGTAAAGTTCGTTTTGTTTGTTAGCGTAGCAAGTTCGGCGACGACGCTTGTCGCTCAAACTGAGAGTGATCAGCGAAGAAGGCAAGATGCGGGGCAATCCCTAGAGTCGAAGCCTGGAGGTAATCGCGGCGACAAGGGTGGCAGTAAGGGTGGCGGTAGTGGGCTGGGAAACTATACGGAACCACCGCCGGCGAATAAAGTGCCCGAGCATTTGTTCAACATCATCCTTGGTAGGCCCACCAATGACAGTATCACCATTCGTGCACTGTTTCACCGCGATGCAACGGCTTACGTGATGTATGGAGTGGAGTCTGGCAAACTCTCCGAGAGGTCGCCTAACTTTGAATTCAAGGCCAAAAAAGCACATGATTTTGTTCTGAGCAAACTGCGGACGAACAGTCGCTACTTCTACAGGCTTATCTATCGAACTGAATCGGGCGATGAGCAGTCCTCTGACGAATACTCGTTTCAAACCCAACGAGACGCGGGCAGTCCGTTCGTCTTCACTGTAACTGCTGATTCGCACTTGGATGAGAATACCAGCGGCGAAGTCTATCTGCGAACGTTAGCCAATGCCTCAATTGACTCGCCCGACTTTCACTTTGAACTTGGCGACACGTTCATGACTGGAAAGTACGTCAAGCCGGAATTGTCGGAGCCTCAATACTTGGCGCAGCGCTACTACCTCGGTAGCCTCTGCCATTCGACTTCGCTGTTCTTTGTGTTGGGCAATCACGATGGCGAATCGGGCAGTCGCGGTTCGACTGTATGGGCGACGCAGACTCGTAAGCGACTGTTTCCAAACCCCGAACCTAATCGCTTCTACACCGGTAACGAGCAACGCGAGCAAGAAGTCGGATTGCCGCAAAACTACTATCAGTGGAAATGGGGCGATGCCCAGTTCATCGTACTCGACCCGTTCCGATACACGACGCAGCGTAGTCGTAACGGCAGCAATTGGCCATGGACACTCGGCGAGGCCCAGTATCTGTGGCTCAAGGCCTCGCTGGAAAATGTCGACGCCAGGTATCGATTCGTCTTTATTCATCACCTCGTCGGCGGATCGCCCATGAATAACCGCGGCGGCGTCGAGGTTGCGACTTTATGGGAATGGGGAGGCAAGAACCTAGAGGGCGAAAACGAATTTACGAAACAACGCCCAGGCTGGGAAATGCCAATTCACGATCTATTCGTCAAGCATGGTGTCTCGATCGTTTTTCATGGACACGATCATCTGTTCATCAAGCAGGATCTCGACGGCATTGTCTATCAAGAAGTCCCTCAGCCTGGACATCCGCGTTCTGGAAACACCAACACGGCTCAAGAGTATGGCTATCTGAGCGGCGAGATACAAAGTAGCTCTGGGTTCATTCGTGTTCGAGTCGGACGTGATGAGACTCGCGCTGACTACGTCCGAACTTATCTTCCCGCTGCCGAATCTCAGTCCAAGAGAAACGGCGATGTGAGCTACTCGTACGTCGTACCAGGGCGTTAAGGAGTTATTTAAATGTATCACATCCGCTCACACCAGTTCAAACGACTGTTGACCCAACGACTGACCATTGATTTGAATGGTGACGGTGTGAATTCCTGGGTAAAGCGTATAGGTCGTTGCCCCAGCACGCAGCATGTGCTTCTTTCGAACCGTTACGACCTCTCCCTTTTTGAGTTGTAGTTGCTTCAGCTTGTGTACTTTGGGAGATCGCTTGCCACCAGCTTTCACGAAATCGATAACGTAGTCGATGACCAGCGTTTCATCGCGTTTGGCTTGGACTGTGAGTGAAAACTCAAAAGCCTCTCCAGCAGTAAGTCGCTCTGGACGAAGCAAGAAATCACTGACTTCAATCTTGGGGCTAGTAGCGAACCCCAGAAATCGCAGCGTCTCTGGATGCCCACGTTTTACGAGCGTACGAAGCGAGTGATTCGTAATCCAGCGGAGCTCGGCTTCCTCTTGAACTCCCTCTTCACGCCAACGACTGAGAGTCTTGAGAACCAGCCCCGCATCCGTCTTGGAAATATCGTTGAGATGGTTGGCAACAGAGCGAGTGACGTAACGCGTCGGATCGGCGTGAAGCCGGTCAAGCAGATGAAGCGTTTCGCTTGGACCGATCGAAATTCTCGGCGACCAAGGTAGTGTGGGCCGGGTTCCTTCGCTAACAAGTCGCCTGACGTGGTAGTTCTTATCAGTGGACCATTTCGTTAGCTCTTCGAGTGTCTGAGTTGGATGAGCATTGATGAACGCTCGAATCGCATCCTCCATCGAGAACCGCTGAGTAATTGCTTTTAACGTCTGCAAGGATAATCGCAAGTGCTTTGCATCAAGTCCGTTGCGAACGACAAACTGCCCAAGCGGCGCGAAGATGAAGTCCCCAAAATCATCATCCGTGCGACTTGGGTCCAACGGTGGCGGCAATGCAGCGACAATCTGCTTAGCGGAGACTCGAAAGTTTGCATCCAAGAATCCTTCCAGCACTGTTGCGATGTGTGTAATCCGCTCCTTTAGTTCAAGCTGTTTCAAATTGCGCATCGTCGCGGAGACAAATCCCGACGCGTCGAATCGTTTGTCAGCGGCACGGAAAATATCGGCGAGGTATTCAACTCGCTCGCGATTGAAGAGTTGATCCTTGAGGCTATATCCAGTGCTGTTCTTCTTGTTCATTACCAATCATATTCGCAAAACGCGGCAGAGGAAAAACTATGATGCGTATCATAATCCTCTAACCGCGCCCGCGTGAGTTGGCATTCAGACTTTTTGAGAATTGCGTCGGCTTCTTCGGAAGATTCCAACTGCCAAGCATGTGGCCAACAGAGCGCCGCTACTTGGTTCTGGAACAGCGGTTATACCTAGGGCATAGTTGAAACCGGATCCAGAAGAGAAAGTGTAGTTGCTAATGATATTACCATTCGAGTCGCGGACCGCGCCAAACCCACCCCACTTTGCAGTGTGCCCCAAGTCGGACTTTGCAATCGACGAAAAACCATTTTGTCCACTTCCAACTGCTTGCGTTTGGGTATCGATCCTCAGCCCAACACCTTCAAGCAAAGTTCCGAACGTAAACGGTACGACATACGTTTGCTCGATACCAAGGAACTGAGTGCCTGACCATGCGTTGAAACCGTTGGCCGCTGCCCATTCTGCCGTTCTGAGGCTTTCTGTCTTAGAAAAAGTGTTATTGTTTCCAGCAGAAAAGGTGTAACTCGCGCTTGCACTAACATTGTCATCATAGCCAGCGACATACGATGATGGGGCTGTACGTGAAGCCAACAGCGTTCCATCGACAGTGAATTTGATTTCCACCGTTCCCGAAGTTCCAGCTAGACCTGAAGCATTGAAAAGGAAATCATCGCGAAAGAAAGCCGTGTTAAATGCAAAGATACCCTGAAATGCTGGATTAAGTCCAGCAGTTGCTAGGCCGTAAGCTTTTAGCTCACCAAACCTTGCTGAGGTGCTTGCTTCAATAAAGTCAGTCTGTACCGAGCCACCAGCGAAATCAGAAACCGTTCCAGATGTGCCCGTTTGAGCCGGGGTGGAAGGTCCAACGTTGGAACTAGAACTTGCAGAGATAATGACATCCGCAAATGAGTTGTCCTGTATTACAAACAGGAAGCATGGGATCAACACCAGGTGGAGCAGGTGTGTTGATTTGATCGACTGGGCAAGTGTGCGTGATATCGTTGATAACATTGGGGAATAACTTTCATGGAGTTCATCTAGATGGGAATAGCGATTCGACTACAACGTTCGAACTCGCTAGGATTTCTTGAGAATTGCATCAGCTTCTGCGGCGGCCTCGTTAGCGGCTTTGTGATCTGCATCGCGACTGTTGGCAAGTGCTTCGATCTTGTTGAGTACTGCGTCCGTGTCAGCCAGCGACTCGTCCATGGCCGCTGATACGATCTCCTGGTTCTTTTGTGCTGCTTGGATCAACAGTCCATAGGATTTGCTGCGGGCCATGAGAAAGTCGGTGATCTTTGTCTCCGTCCCAAGTTGAGTCGCCTCGACCATGAACTTCGATGCCTCTTGAAGATGCCCACCGATAGCTTTGTAATGATCGATGACTTTCTGGCAGGCTTCACGCTTTTCAGCTCGAAACGCTGCTAGGCCCAAGCGATCAAACTCGGTAAACAACTCCTGAAACATCGGCGCTACGACGTTGGATTGTTGATTGGCTTCCTCAGCGGCCTTGTCGCTTTTTTCGAGCAACTCACGCACCTTAGGATCAGAGCCAGATTTGGCCATGGCGCTGACGCCGCGATAGAATTTCGCCGCTCCACCAGCAAGAACAATCAGAGCGAAGAAGAACGCTAAGGCGGTGTACAAAGGCGATTTACTTGAGGCCATATTGGAGATCTCTACTGTGATAGCTAGATGTTTGTGTGTGATGGATAGGTTTAGCTTTGCAGTGCACCTGCGGACTGCTGGGCGGCGAAGTCGGAACTACTGTTTCTTGTACATGGTTCCGCCGACAAAGATTCGGTCGGGATAGACAGGCGTCTTTTCGTCGTCGAATGGAAACGCGATGTGTTGTACCGTTGTTCCATTGGACTGAACCAACGTGAGACTGAAACCGTCCAATTGCCAACTGCCTTGTCCTTCACTCTCGCCTCCCACTCGTGCTTGCGTGCCGTTGCTGGTGGAGGTTGCGGTTGTGATTCCTGACATGGCGTAACGCCCATCGGCTTCGAGACGTAGTGACTTCGAGACAATGACAGAATTACTGCCTCCGCCAATCGAAGCTCCACCTTCGTAGGAACCCACGATCGACTTCCCTGCGGCGAATGATTCAACAGGCAGATATGACCCGGTGTCCCAGTCGAAACCTCCTTCGACAATTTCCAGCGGAGCCTTGGAGGTTTGGCCGTCGGACCAAGTAACTTCCATCATGCCGCCACTGACCTTGTAGGTTCCCTTGGAGCCCTTGTGGGCCTTTAAATCTTCAGGCGAAAATCCGGTGTTTAGGTTCTCGTAGAAGGTTCCGTCTGGTGCGAAGTACCAACAAGACTTTTCCAGAAAGCGCGTTGCAATCCACATTTTCTGCATGTAATACAGCCCTTCTGGCTTCCCGTTGACCATCCTGGCAGGAACTGGCTGGACCAATTTTGATTTGGGATTGGAATTGGTTGCGCTGAACGCTCGGTTCGTCGATGACTGTCCTGTCGAGTCTTGTCCATTGGCACAGCCCATAAACAGGCTGCAACTGGCCATAACTGCGGTCAGAAGGGAGGCTCGGGAAATACGTGTCATCGGGAATCTTTCTGTTTACAATGGATCGCTCCAGCCTGAGCATTGTCGAGCTAGTTCCCTAATCACGGATTGCTGATTTCTTGTGACATCACTTTCAGAAAACGCTGATAATTTCCTGCAAGAACCCGTTTCTCTCTGGATCGAGCAACTTGCATCGGCTGACCGTGATGCGGCGAGTCGATTGTGGGCGCATTTTTGTCAACGACTGATGGTCTTTGCTCGCAGCAAAATGAGTCCCTCGACGCGACGGATCTACGACGAAGAAGACGCCGCCGCTAGCGCCTTTCGGAGCCTTTGTCGCGGAATCGAAGCCCAACGCTTTCCAGATGTCGGTGATCGCGGCAATCTTTGGGCGCTGCTGGTGGTCATTACCAGTCGCAAGATTGCCAACCAATTTCGCTACGAACATCAACAGCGTCGTAACGCCAATCAAACGCTCGGCGAAGCGATGCTGCAGCCCAGCGATGGATCGGCAGTTAACTTGTTGCAGTCGGTACCATCGCACGAGCCAACTCCCGCATTTGCAGCCGAGGTTGCGGACATGTCGGAGTATCTCATGGCTCAACTTGGCGAGCCGGACCTTAAACAGATCGTCCGCTTGAAGCTTGAAGGGCATACGAACGAGGACATCGCGGAGTTAATGAAGGTCACTCGCCGAACCATCCAGCGAAAGCTGGAGAGAATCCGCCGAATCTGGCTAGAATCCACTGATCTACCCTCCCCAATGTGAACTTCCTCACAATTGTCACCCAATCGTTGCAAACGGTGATTAGTAACCTAGTGACAAGCGGCTGTTCTGCTGGCCTCTAACGCAATCGAATACGGCTCGTCTCCGCACTGTTCCCCTCTATGAAATTCTTTGAATCCGACTTTTCAGAAATCTCTACTGATCAGCTTGCTGCCATCGACTCGCTATGCAGCGAGTATGAATCAAAGCGGACTCAAGGAGGCGATGTCTCGATCGAAGCGTTTCTACAGTCCTCCGCGGAAGAGATTCGAGCGCCGCTAAAGCTGGAACTCATTCAAATCGAAATGGAGGTATTGGATGCCTGGGATCAACTCCCTTCTCCAGCATCGATGATTCAGCGATTCCCCGAGCACGAGGAATTGATCCACAGGTTTTGGAACGCTCTTCGAGGACGTAGTAGATTACCACTACAAACTGACGCGGCTACAAACTCGACCAGAGACACGCAATCGCTTAAAACTACTCTGGAAAGCACGCATGCCAAAGGCGAGTCAGAGTCGCAGTCAGAGTCAAAGGCGGATACGGCTCAAACTTCGGGGACTCAATCTTCGGAAACTCGGTCCGAAGAGGAAGCCTTCCGAGTTAGCGAGGCCTCGTCTTCTCGCTTTCATATCCTTCGCAATCTGGCTCAAGGCGGCATTGGCTCGGTGTTCGTCGCCTTTGACCGTGACCTAGATCGCGAAGTTGCCATCAAGGAGCTCAAGAGAAAGTACGCCAAAGACCAACAGGTGCTCCAACGCTTTGAAGCAGAAGCCACTGTTACTGGCAATTTAGAACATCCCAACATTGTGCCGATCTACGCAACGGGGCGGAGATCTGATGGCCGTCCCTATTACGCGATGCGTTTAATCCATGGTCGCTCCATGCAGACTGTGATTGCGGAGCTGCATCGCAAAGACTCTTTCGATTCGGACCTTCGAAAGAACGCAGCCGCTCGCGACCTTATCCTTCGGCTTGTCACAGTTTGCAAAGCGGTTGGATTCGCGCACAGTCGCGGAGTTCTGCACCGTGACCTTAAGCCCAGCAACATCATGGTTGGAGAGTTCGGCGAAACTCTGGTTGTCGATTGGGGGCTCGCGAAAAAGATTGGCTCGACGTCGGAGAAATTGCCTCAAACGAAATACGATGAACCTGCCACCACGGACGAAATGAAGGGTACACGAGTGAGAACTCTCAGTGGCTCAACGAACAAGACACTTGACGGCACTATCATCGGAACGCCGGGATTCATGAGCCCCGAACAAGCCAACGGCTCAAGCGAAGATCTTACCACCGCTAGTGACATCTACTCGCTTGGTGCAATATTGTTTCAGATCCTCACGAATACTGTTCCAACTCGGACTAACGAAGATAAACTCGAACAACTCGACACCGTCAATACACCCTTGGTCGCTATTTGCCGTCATGCCATGCAGGTCAATCCGATCAAGCGATATGCGAGTGCTGAGTTGTTGGCTGCCGACCTGGAAGCATGGTTGTTAGACGAACCAGTATCAGTACTCCCGGAGAGCCATCTGAAAAAGCTGCGACGATGGGCTAAGGCACATCCCGCCATGGTAGCCAGTGGGTTAGCCAGCTTGCTATTCACGATACTGGCTATGACCATTACCTTGAGCATCCTATCGGTCAAAAACGAGAATCTTCGTCAATCTAATCTACGCGAGCAAGCGGCTGCGTTGGAGGCTACGCAAAACGCGGCAGAGGCTAAGCGTAACGGCGACGAAGCACTGCGACAACGACAGCGAGTGTTTGGAATCTTGAGTTCTTATCTATTGAGTGTCGAGCGCGGCTTGAGCAATGTTCCCGGCGGAGCCGCCGTCCAGAAAAACGTGTTGACAACGGTACTTAACAAATTGACAGAAGTCTCACAGGGGCTCGCCAATGATCGGGAATTGAGTCTTGCCAACGCGATGGTCTTAATTGATCTGGGCGATCTCTTTTCCAGAGTCGGTATGAAGGATATTGCGATAGATCTACCGCAGAAGAACCAAATTCCGCTTTCCCCGTTAGAAGCTGCGGGTGAGATGTATGGTGAAGCCATGAAGATCGTCAAGCAATTAGAAACAGAGGAAGGTCAAGACTGTCGTAGCATCATCGCGACAATTCAGCAGAAGCAAGCTGAGGTCCTTCGGCAAACAGCGCAAAAGCCTGAAGCTGTTAAGTTACTCAATCAATCTCTGTCAATTCGCCGAGCATTACTTGCCGAGTCGCCAAAGTCTATGGACGCGGCGATGGATGTCGTGACTACAGTCGATTACATAGGCCAGATTCATTTGCAGGACGGAGACTTCAAAATGGCAGGCGAGGCATTTGCTGAGATTAAGGTAATCTTAGCTAGGCTATCGCAGGAATCACCCAATGATCCTGATATCAAACGACGGCTTGGGATCGCGCTCTCTCGCATCGCCGATATCGCTGTCCACGATGGCAACCTAGACCAAGCCTCGCAACTTTACGAAGAAGATCTGGTCATCGCCACCGAGCTATACCAAGCTAATCCGAACAATTTGACCACCAAGCGAGATCTATGCACTTCGCTAGATCGGATTGGGAACACCTTCGCACAGAAGGGGCAATTGGAAAAGTCCCTGGAGTACTATCTGAAGTCTCGAAAGATGCGAGAGGAGTTGTACGCGGCCGAGCCGACCAGCATGAAGACAATTCAGGATCTATTGGTTTCGTACATCAAAGGCGGCGACACTCAGATGCTATTAAAAGATGTCGCTCAAGCACAAAAGGACTACGAGCGAGCGCTTCTTCTTTCGGATGAAATGGCGAGGATCGATCCAGAGAACGCTGTGGCTAGAAGATTTCAATCACTATCAGCGGAGGTGCTGGCCGACGTCGCGATCGAACAATCCCAGTTAGATGCAGCCCTGAAGTATGCGAATCGATCGTTGACGATTAGCCAGAATCTTGTGTCGAAAGATCCAACTGACGGACAGATGCAGCGAGATCTCTGGCTGTGCTATGCTAAAGTCGCCAAGGTCTATCTAGTGCGTAAGGAGTTTGATAACTCTCTCGCTCAATTGGACCTCGCGCTGAACATCGTACTAGCCGAATTCGAGCGGAAACCGGAATCGCTGCGGGCTCAAGGAGACTACAGTTTTGTTCTTCTGAAGCGAGCCGAAGCACAATTGGAGGCTGGCCATGCCGCTCTGGCAGCTCGCGAGCTTGAGAAGATCATTCCGCTGCTCGAGTCCGTTCCCGAAGCTAATCGTCAGGACGCAAACTCAAGGAGACGGCTTGCCAATGCCATTACAATGTCAGGGCGAGCCTACCTGGAAAGCGGCGAACCGCAAAAAGCGAAAAACGCTCTTGAGCGATCGCGGCAGATGACTGTTGCCATGATTGACGAAGGCATGCGAGTGGAGCAAATGACCATTGATCTCTCGGAAATCGACGAACTAATCTCCTCCATCGAACAACCGTAGGCCGTTATAAGTGCAGCGCCTTTTCGGAGTACCACTGCACATCTTGCGGCTTTTCTGGCCGTCTACCGGCTACGGCGAATGATTGAACCGAGCAACGAAATGCCAACATGCAGGCCAAAATAGCTTCTTGGGTTAATTAGCACGTCCAGGTCCAAAATATGCTTTGGGGACGTTTGGTAGCAAGGACCTTTAGCGTTGTTTCGGTTTGCTTAGGGTTGCAGTACAGTAGGGCTGACGGGATCGATGTTTTCAACGACTGAAAGGCAAAGATCGCCCCGTAGTTGAGCGGCAAGTATATTCGAAATGGCTGGGAGTAAATTCGTGGCCAAATTTGGACTGAAACTCGTTGATGCAGTTGGTTCGTGCTACATTATTGCCCAATTCGTTGGATTAACTTCTAGGTATAAAAGTCCAGCTCGTTGGCGAACAAAAGCATGTGCAGAATAACTGGGCATTTAGTTGTCGTTTTTTGGGTAGTGACGACCCTCACATCGCAGGTTGTGGCTTTTGATTGGCCGCATTGGCGAGGCTCGAATCGCGATGGAGTATCGTCACAGTCATCTCAATGGACCAGTGGAGCTTGGCTTGAGCCTACATCCACGTGGATGCAACAGGTTGGAAAGGGGACGAGTTCTCCGCTAATCTTTCGCGGACAAGTTTTTGTGCTTGGGTTTAGTGAAGAGAAAGACGTTCTCAGATGCCTTGATCTGGCGACCGGCCAAGAGAAGTGGTCCGCAAGTCGCGCCTCTCGCTCGCATGGTCGATTCGCGTTGGGCGAGGAGTATATGTACAGTGGCCCGCATGCAACACCTGAAATGGATCCCGATACAGGACTGCTCTACACACTTGGTATCGACGGCGATCTGACTTGTTGGAACTCAAACAAGCAAGGTTCGATTGAATGGTCGCTTAATCTCTACGACGATTATGGAATATCCCAGCGCCCATTTCTCGGTAAGGATTGGCCGAGCGAAAAACGCTTACGATACCATCGCGACTACGGCTATACCTGCAGCCCACTGGTGTATGGTGACTGGGTTATCGTAGAAGCTGGCTCCACGCAACATGGGACGTATATTGCCTTCAGCAAGAATACAGGTAAGGAGATTTGGAGGTCCAAGCTCAAGGACGAAGCGGGGCACTCGGGAGGAATTGCTCCCATCCTTATCGAGAATGTGCCTTGCATCGTGGGATTTACTCAACGTAGCATTGCCGTGGTTAGATTAGACACTGAGCATGTGGGGGATACCTTGGCGGCAGAGCCCTGGATCACCGATGGAGATTGCAACATTGCGACTCCTGTCGTTGTAGGTAGTTCAGTATTGATTACGTCATCGTACAACCAATCCTCTATTGCTAGATTTGACATCAGCCTTAGCGGTATGAATCTGAAGTGGAAGCAGCCCCATGCTTCCAAAGTTTGTACACCGGTCGTTCATCAAGGCAGTGTCTACTTTGCATGGCGACGCGTGCATTGTCTGGATTTCGAATCAGGCGAATTGAAATGGGTGGGCGGAGCGTACGGCGAACCCGGTTCGTGTGTGGCTACATCCGACGGTCGAGTCATTGTTTGCGGAGGGAAAGGTAAGGTGGGTCTCATCGAAGGCGCCGAAAAGTCTCCGGACCAATTCAAAGAGTTGTCCGTTGGTGAACCCATGTTTGAGGTAGAAGCGTGGCCTCATGTGGCGTTCGTGGACGGGCACTTGGTCTGCCGCGATAGAAGTGGCAGCCTTACTTGTTTTTCTGTTCGGAAAGAGTAACGAGGTTCAGTTCATTTCATGATAGATGGCACCGCAACGACAGCAGACGATAACAACGCCGATTTTCCGAAGAGGATTGGCAAGTTCTCGATCATTTCTAAGCTTGGCCAAGGCGGATATGGCGTCGTATATCTTGCCATGGACACGGACCTGCAACGTGAAGTTGCCATCAAGATTCCCAAGGATGGAAAGAAAGTCATCGATTGGAGCGAGGCTTACAAAAGGGAAGCCCAGAATGTTGCAAAGTTGGATCACCCCAACATCGTTCCCGTTTACGAGGTTGCTAGTAGTCCGCAGTTGCCCTGTTTCATCGTTGCTAAGTATGTAAAGGGAACTACCCTAGCTGAACTTCTGAGCAAAACACAGGTTTCGTACCAGGATGCTGCGAGGATCGTGGCTGCTATTGCTGGTGCTCTCCATCATGCGCACCAATTCTCAATCGTGCATCGCGATGTCAAGCCCGCGAATATCATGATCGATCACCGCGGAGTGCCTTACGTTCTTGACTTCGGCCTAGCCTTGCGCGATGAGGATCATAGCAACGCCTTTACGATCACAGGAACGCCATCATACATGAGCCCCGAGCAAGCCAGGGGTGAAGGACACCGTGTCGACGGTCGTAGCGATATCTTTAGCCTGGGTGTTGTTTTCTATGAGATGTTGACGGGGCAATTGCCCTTTACGGCGATGAACTCCGTTGACTTGTTGGAGCGAATCGCCAGTGCTGAGGTCCGGCCGCCGCGATCGTTGGATAGCCGCATTCCTCGAGAACTGGATCGCATTTGCCTACGGGCGCTTTCGCGTCGAGCTTCAGATAGATACCAGGCGGCCGCCGAACTCGAGCAAGACCTCGCTCTCTGGTTACTTCAGCTTGATGACATTGCTTCAAAATCCACCACTTCGACCCCAAGCGAGTTAACGCCAAAAGTCGAAGCTCCACGTTTGGATGCCTTCATCAGTTTTGCAAGCCCTGACCTTCCGGAGGCGCGGAGATATTGCGAGATCCTCGAGAAGCAAGGAATCAAATGTTGGATCTCTGACCGAGATGGCTCGCCGGGTGAGCAATACGGTAAGGATATCGTCAGTGCCATTGATCGATGTAGCGTTTTGATCTTGATGCTTTCTCAAGGCTCGAACACTTCTGCTTGGGTTGCCAGGGAAGCCGAACGAGCCGCCAGCAAAGGAAAGAGGATCATCTCGCTAAGGCTAGAAGAGGTTGTCCCCAGCGATCAACTGCAGCTATTTGTATCGTCAACGAACTGGGTTGACGCATGGAAGTTCACAGAGGAGCAGCTGTTGGCAAAGCTGCTTCCCGTTTTCCGCGTGAAGGAGCTGAGTCAATCTAGCGCCAAGCCTCAACAAGCGGCCGCTACTCAGGCTCTTCAACTCGATACGCCGTCTTCTTCCGCAGACGATGATGTACTAATTGTTCCGAAAGGCCCTCGATCGTTTGATGAGAATGATGCAAGCTTCTTTCTGAAGCTACTTCCTGGGCGGACTGACCGAGAGGGGCTTCCGGACGGCGCCAGATTTTGGAAAACCCGAGTGGAATCTCGCGTGCCCGAACATACTTTCGCAGTCGGTCTGGTCTACGGCCCTTCGGGTTGCGGCAAGTCTTCGCGCGTGCGAGCTGCGCTTATTCCTCGGCTTCATCAATCGGTGATTGCAGTTTATGTCGAGGCTTCGGTGGACGATACTGAGTCCAGGATTTTGTCGGCCTTGCGAAAGAAACTACCGGAGCTTCCCAAGGATATCGATCTCCTCAAGGCACTGACCGGAATTCGGCGCGGACTCTACGCTCCCAACGGCTCGAAGATCACGCTCTTCCTCGATCAGTTTGAGCAGTGGCTGCATAACTTCAGAGAGGGCGAGGATGCTCTGCTGCTTCAGGCTTTACGGCAATGTGATGGAGTGAAGCTGCAGTGTGTGCTCATGGTTCGAGATGACTTTTGGCTTGCCGTCTCGCGATTCATGCAGGCGCTGGAAATACCGATCGAGGAAGGTGGAAACGCGCGGCTTATCGACCTCTTGGATATCCGACATTCCAAAGAGGTTCTGATCATGTTTGGTCAGGCGATGAACGCTCTGCCGCTCAACAAAGAGGAGATCACCCCGGAACAGCACGAGTTCCTCAATGGTGCTCTGCGCGGTTTAGCGCAACAAGATGACAAGATCGTCCCGGTTCGCCTCTCTCTTTTTGCTGAGATGGTGAAGGATAAAGAGTGGGTTCCGAAAACGTTGGCGTTAGTTGGGGGAATCGAAGGTGTAGGAGTGGCGTTCTTGGAAGAGAAATTCTCATCTAGGAATGCTCTGCCACAATACCGCCAGCATCAAGCGGCCGCGCAGAAGATCCTTCAATCACTCTTGCCTGAGACCACAACCGATATCAAGGGGCACAATCGACCAGCCAATGAACTGCTCGAACTGTCCGGATATAGTGATGACCCACGCAGGTTTCGCGAGCTAATCCGAATTCTCGACGACGAGCTGCGACTAATCACCAAGTGTGATCCAGGCATGGTTCAGTCTGACACGAAAACGCCCTTCCATGCTAGACCACTGAGTTACCAGCTTACCCACGACTATCTGGTTCCATCCTTGCGAGAATGGCTTAGCCGCAAGCAGAAAGAGACGGCCAAGGGACGGGCCCAGGCCGCGCTTGAGGATTACTCACGCGTTTGGAACGAGAGGCCGGGAAACGGCTATCTGCCACCGCTGATTGAGTGGTTGCAAATCATTCGACACATTTCCCCTCACGGATGCACCGACAGTCAGAGAAGAATGCTCGGTAAGGCTCGCCAATTCTACGCGTGGAGGCTTGGAGGTGGCTTGGCAATCCTCTTGATGGTCCTCTTCTTCGGAAGCTACTACATCAATAGAACCAATGCTCGGTTCCACGTCGACAAGATTGTTGTCGCGCCGACTATTGAAGTCCCGAAATTGATTGAAGACGGCAAGCCTTATGAGTACTGGTTGAATAGCCTAGTACGGCAGAGACTTGAAACCGAAGCAGAGTCGGAAGAGAAGCATCGGCTGAATCTCGCTTTAGCGCTGCTACCACGGGAACCCAAGTATGCGGATTTCGTTTGTGACCAACTGTTGAAGTGTCCATCGGAAACTCTGGTTACGCTCGCAGGAGAACTTGTTCCTCATAAGAAGAGCATTGAGGATCGGCTTTGGAAAATCGCAGAGCAGATTGGCCAGTTCAACACAAGCAACAACAAGGAGTGCTTAAGGGCGGCCGCATGTCTGGCTTGGCATGAGCCGCAATCGGCACGTTGGCAGTCCATCTCTAAAAACGTTGTTGAGGTTCTCATCCGCGAACCTTCTGACGACTTTTCCGCATGGCTACGGGCATTCGAACCCGCCAAGGCCAGTCTCTTCGAATCGCTACTCAACGTACTTGCCAGCAGCGGTTACGATGAGTCTCAAAAGAACTTTGCACGCGATGCCTTGCTGATCTTCGGCAAAGATCGGCCAGACTACTTGATCAAAGCGCTTTTGGATTCGAATGAGCTTCAATTCCGTAGGCTCTTCGACGCCGCAAAAACACATGAGGAGTTGCTGGTTCGTGAACTGAACCGAGTCATAGGCTTACGAATTGAGGATTGCAGTTTCGACGAGAAAGAGCGAAGGGCGAAACAGATTGCAAATGCGGGAATTGCCTTGCTGATGCTGAACAAGGCTAGCGATGTCTGGGTCAAGCTGAAGGCTAACGAAGATCCAAGAATTCAAAGCTACTTGATCTCAAGAATTGGTCGAATCGGAGTCCCTCCAGATTTGATCTTTTCCAATCTCCAAAGACAGAGCTCCGAAGGTGATGTGACCGTGCAACGAGCATTGGTGCAGGTTCTGGGTGGTTATGCTGATTCTTCAACAGTTAGTGCAATCAGCCCACTTACGGACAAAGAAAAATCGCAGATGCAGCCAGTGATCAACCAACTTTTTGTCCAAAGTCCAGATCCTGGGCTCCACTCGTCAGCCGAATGGCTACTTCGACGATGGGGACAGCAGAAGGAAGTTCAAGCGAGAATCGGCCAGTGGAGCCAGGAGGAAAGTCAAAGGGCGAAGCTCGCTTCCATTGCCGATGCGTTTTCACATCGAGTCCGTGGCAGACAGATTCCTGCGGAATGGTATATCAACAGTCTCGGGCATACGATGATTGCGATACCTGGCGATGTCGAGTTTGTCATGGGATCACCGCCTGAAGAGCAAGGGCGACTCAATTCTGAGACTCAGCACGTCAAACGGATTCCCAGATCATTCGCGATTTCATCGACCCTTACAACGAATCTGCAGTACTCGAAGTTCGAGGAGAGCATCGGAGTTCGCAAAGAACAAAGTCACGTGGCTAACCTGCCACCGGAGTTTCGCGACGAGTACAAGCCCTTAGTCCGTGCAACTTGGTTTGAAGTTGCCAAGTACTGCAATTGGCTTAGCGATCAAGAAGGCTTGAGCAGATGCTATGTTGAAGACGAGAATGGCAAAGTGATCGGCTTGGTACCGGACTCATTGGAGCAAACTGGTTACCGGTTACCAACGGATGCTGAAGTCGAGTATTCGAATCGCGCGGGAACCAAGACGTGTCGGTTCTATGGCGAGACTGAAGAGTTGCTGGGTGAATATGCTTGGTACCAGAAGAACTCCCGCGAGCTACGAGGGCCAAAGTCGATCGATGCTGCCTTTCAAGAAGATTCCAATGAAGTTTCGCAAATCGTAGGGACAAGAAAGCCCAATCCCTTCGGATTGTTTGATACGCAAGGCAATGCCTTTACTTGGTGCCATGAGACGTTGGAAGATGCCAAGAAAGACTCGCCGACCGATACATCACCAGACGAACCGCATATTGAAAAGAACAACAAGCGTGTACTTCGCGGTGGTGCCTACTACTTCATGGCCATTAGCCTTCGCGCGGCACGTCGCCACGACGATGTCCCCACGATGCAAGGTCTCTACTACGGCTTCCGCGTTGCCAGAACACTCAAGTAGATCTTGTTCGATGAAACCGCTGCGATTACCCAGGATTGCGGAAAATCCGCTTGCGTTGCCTACAGAGTGTCGGTAAACTTTACCTA
>CAYWNG010000001.1:0-3342 GCA_964458685.1 uncultured Pirellulaceae bacterium | reverse complement strand
GGCTAAGCAGGAGATCGGTCCGCTGACTGAATCGCAGCGAGAAATTATGGAGCTCTTCTGGGAGCTAGGCGAAGCGACTGTCAGTGATATCCACGAGAGAATATCTAAGAAACGCGAGGTCGCGAGGAATACGATTCAAACGCTAATCGTCCGGCTGGAAGAAAAAGGCTGGCTTCAGCACGAGGAGCAAGGACGCAAGTTCATCTACTCGGCTGCCAAGCCTCGGACGCGATCTTTGGGGGCCCGTGTCTCGCACATCATTGACCGCATGTTTGGTGGATCGCCTGAGCAGTTAGTCAATGCACTACTCGAATATCGCGGGCTGTCAGAAAGCGAACTCCAGAACATCCGCGAGATGATCGACCAGGCCGAGTCCAGTGAATCGACTAATCCAGGCAACACGGCCAAAACAGAATCTACTAAGAAAAACGAATCCAAGAAAGGTCGCAAGCGATGAACGGTCTCATTGTTGAATGGTCGTTTTCTAGCGGTGTGTTGCTTTGGTTCATAACGACACTCGCTCAGGTTAGTTTGTTGGCTGGCCTGGCCTTGCTCGCGACTCGACTTCTCTCGCGGCATGCAGCGATCCGACATAGCCTTCTGACGGTAGCTTTGCTGCTGATCATTGTTGCACCGTGGAGCACCTTGTGTCTGCAACGCGCCGGATTGGGATTCATAGCAATTACCGAACCAACTTCGCCCGATGGTTCGCTAACTGACTCGCTTCTCAATCCATTAGCAAGACTCGAAAACTCCAGTAAGTTCAGTGAGTCTAACTCACAAGGAACGAACGATACAACAGCCTTGGAAAACACGGAAGCGAGGCTTGGCGACACGGATGCTCTTTTGCTTGACGAGCCAAATCGATTTGAAGGGGAGGCCCTTGTTGGTTTTGAGAGGACAAACCAACTGGGCGCTGAGCAGTCTCTAGGCTTAGCCACAGAGTTAAAGAACGCTTTTCCGGCGCACTCTACGGCTGCATCATGGGCCGCGCTGGATAACGGTGCCGTCGAGTCGAAAGGAATCGTGAGTTACTTACTGAGTGCTCGATGGTCGACACGACTGCTTTCAGCAATGGTGGTATTGTGGCTGATCGGCTGCGGCGCGATGGCTATCCGCTGGTTGGTTGCTTGGACCAAATTGCAACAGTTGATTTGCGGGGCCAAGCCTGTGAATTCTACGGACGTTGAGTCTGCCTTTTTTGCCGCTTGTCGCGCAAGCCGTTGTGACTCTCAAGCAGTACGCTTGGTCACCTCGCCATCGATCGCCACTCCCGTAGTTGCAGGCATACTTCGGCCGACAATTGTTGTTCCTGAAACACTCTTGGGGGCGGTTTCGGCTCAGCAACTTGTTCTAATTTTCGTCCATGAACTTGCCCACATCGCGCGACGTGACCAGTTGATGCTGGTTCTGCAACATGTAGCCCGAGTTCTCTTCTGGGCTCATCCGTTAGTTGAACGCGTTTGCCATCGATTAACTCAATCCAGCGAAGAGATCTGCGACAATCATGTTCTGTCGCAGAGTTCCACCAAGGCATACAGCCAGACACTGCTAGTCGTCGCCGAGCTGGCTACCGGAAGGCGAAATCCGCTTGGGACCATCGGCGTCGTCGGTGGCTGGTCTTTGACTGAACGAATTGCTGGTTTGCTTGATAAGCGTCGCGAGCGAGAAACTCGCCTCAGCGGTCGTTCGCGAGCGGTTGTTGCGATGCTATCGGTTTGCTTGAGCGCTGTTTTACTGATCACTTTCAAAAGCGATCTATTGAGCGCTGCATCGCCAATAGCTCAACTTCCGAGTACTCAGGAAAAGACATCGCCATCCGATCCGAAAGATAACATTCGTGGTACAGGCGATCAATTGGAGTTCCGCCTGTGCGGTAGGCTGCAGAGCACGCTGGATCAGCCGCTGGTCAATCCTTCGGTCACGGTCAGCTCTTTTGACAACGAGCGATCCCATGCAGCAACTGTAATCGGTGATCGATACGAAGTGTGGATACCAGCGAATTCGTTTCAGTGGCTTCGTCTCTCTCTTGAAGGCAAGTCCGAGGATGGGCGACGAGCCCTCGTTTCGCTAGGCCCTAGTGACCTGAGAAAGGCGATTAGCGAAGGTGTGGATATTATTCTTCAGCAACCGAATCGCTCGATAAAAGTTTTGGTGAAGCACAACGACAAGCCTGTGCCCAACGCGCAAGTTAAGGCGTTTGCCAACGGCAGCCTGTTTGCCAAAACGGATGCGAAGGGCGAAGCGATTCTCAAGCTGAGCGCCAAAGATAAGATTTCTAGTTTCACGGCTTGGAGCGATTCAGGCTTGTTAGGCGGTTATCAATTTCCTCAGGGACCGCCACGCGATCGCAATGCCCCTGAGCATGTGATCGAAATGCTTGAATGTGAGGAAAGAAAGATCCACGTTGTTGATACAGATGGATCACCTGTCGCGGGAGTTCGGCTAAAGCTAAATGTTGCTACTCCTAAGCATTACAACTACTTCGGGAATCCCACCGATTGCGAAGTGGTCACGGATGCTACTGGGGTGGCGAACTACAAATGGTTTCCGAAGCTAGAAGACGCTCATCACTACGCAGATCTAATCGACGAAAAGGACTGGAAGTTGCAGTCGCAAAGTAACACCGATGATGCCGTGGAAGTTGTGGTCAAAAAACCGGCGGCACGAGTACGAGTCGAAGGCCAAGTCTCACGCGGTGGGCAGTACGTCGGCGGAGTAGTCGTCGAGGTGCGGAGCTTTCAAGGCGAAACGGAACGGCAATCGGATGCACAGATTGTCATTGCCGATCAAGAAGGCAACTTTAGCTTTGCTGCACTTCCGAATTCTACCTATGCAATTTACGTTATGGATGATCAATGGGTTTCTGAGCCCCATGTGTTCACACCCATCGATCCCGTCAGTGGCGCGAAAAGTTCACCGTACCTCATGGCAGTCGACGGTCACCCCGTCACGGTTCAACTCACATCGGGCCCAGACCGTAAGCCCATTGCAGGACAATCCGTCTCTCTGGTTTCCGACTATCAGTACTCTTGGAAAAAGGACGGCGAAAAGCGTACCGGTGTGACGCATCGTCAGATCTTTGCCAAAACGGACGAACAAGGTTTGGCTAAAGCGATGGTACCTCTGGGAAGTCTCAAAGCGAGTGTTTATACATCCGCGTGGCGTGCGGACTCTAAGATTGATGTTAAGGCAGACCAAGAGAATCGAGTTGAGCTGCATCGCGCTCAGGATTCAGTGGTCAATGTCAGGGGACTGATTGAGTATGGAGGTGAGGTCCTACCATCGGGTGCTACGGACTGCTGGCGAATTACAGCGCCCAGTGCAATGACGGCGCTAAGC